>NZ_JBSSCS010000003.1:0-145116 GCF_054060015.1 Thermostichus sp. MS-CIW-25 | reverse complement strand
GAATGAATCTTATTTCATCGCTTCATGTGGTGGGGTGACAGTCTCGGCATTGAGCCAGTACATTGAAAGCCAAGGTACTCCCGCCTCTCATCCCGACCCAAGCGCTCCGCGCCGCTAGCGCGTTCGCTTCAGCGGGACGTAGTCCATACGTCCTACGGACAAAGGGCGGGGCTTCTCGGCGGTTTAGCTAAAATAGCCTAGCTCATCCTACTGTACCGACGGAAAAGGCACCTTGATCGAGCGCTACACTCTGCCCGAAATGGGCCAGATTTGGTCCACTGCCCACAAGCTCCAGACCTGGCTGCAGGTGGAGCTGGCTGTCTGTGAAGCGCAAGCGGAGCTGGGGCGGATCCCGCAAGAAGCCCTGCAGGAGATCAGAGCCAAAGCCGCCTTTGACCCGGCGCGGGTTTTGGAAATTGAGGCGGAAGTGAAGCACGATGTTATTGCCTTCTTAACCAACCTCAACGAGCACGTGGGCGAGGCAGGGCGCTACATCCACCTGGGCCTGACCAGCTCGGATGTGTTGGATACGGCCCTGGCCCTGCAGCTTGTGGCCTCGGTGGAGATCTTGCAAGCCCGCCTGGCCGACCTCATCGCTGCTATCCGCGACCAAGCTCGGCAGCACCGCTACACCCTCATGATCGGCCGCACCCACGGTGTTCACGCCGAGCCGATTACCTTTGGCTTTAAGCTGGCAGGGTGGCTGGCCGAGTGCCTGCGCCACCAAGAGCGCCTAGCTCGCCTGCGGGAAGTGGTGGCGGTGGGCAAGATCTCTGGCGCCGTGGGCACTTACGCCAATGTGCCGCCCCAGGTGGAGCGGTTGGCCTGCGCTCGCTTGGGGCTGAAACCGGATACTGCCTCGACCCAGGTCATTTCCCGGGATCGCCACGCTGAATACGTGCAAACCTTGGCTTTGATTGGCTCTTCCCTAGAGCGCTTTGCTACTGAAATCCGCCACCTGCAGCGAACAGAGGTACTGGAGGCTGAGGAGTACTTTGCCCCCGGCCAAAAGGGATCCTCTGCCATGCCCCACAAGCGCAACCCCATCAAGGCGGAACAACTGACGGGGCTGGCCCGTCTCCTGCGCGGGTATGCCGTCTCGGCCCTAGAAAACATTCCCCTTTGGCATGAGCGGGACATCTCCCACAGCTCGGTGGAGCGGGTTATCCTGCCCGATGCCTCCATTCTCTGCCACTACCTGCTGGTGAACATGGCCGACCTGGTGGGCCAGCTGCAGGTTCACGCTCGCAACATGGAGCGCAACCTCAACATCTATGGCGGCGTCATCTTCAGCCAGCAGGTGCTGCTGGCTTTGGTGGAGAAGGGCCTTAGCCGCGAGGAAGCTTACTGCCTGGTGCAGGAAAATGCTCATCGCGCCTGGAACCAGCCGCAGGGGGACTTTCGCGCCAATCTGCTGGCGGATCCCCGGGTGATGGCCCACCTGAGCGAGGCGGAACTGCAGGCTTGTTTTGATCCGCGGCGCCACCTAACCCATTTGGACGAGATCTTTGCCCGCCTGGGCATTTGAGGATCCCCTATGGTTTGGCAGCGGCAGCACGTCTTGGGCTTGGCGGATTTTACTCCCGAAGAATACCAGATGGTTTTGCAGACCAGCGCCAGTTTCCAGGAGGTGTTGACGCGGCGGTTGCCCAAGGTGCCCACCTTGCAGGGGAAGGTGGTGGTGACGCTGTTCTTCGAGCCTTCCACCCGCACCCGTACCAGTTTTGAGCTGGCGGCCAAGCGCCTTTCGGCAGATGTGCTCAACTTTTCCCCAGGCACCTCTTCCTTGAGCAAAGGGGAGACGCTCTTGGATACGGCCCGCACCTTTCTGGCCATGGGATCCGATCTCTTGATCGTTCGCCATGCCCAGGCAGGAGTGCCCCAACAATTAGCTGCCGAGATCGACCGCCGCGGATCCCCTGTGGGCGTTCTCAATGCCGGGGATGGACTGCACGAACATCCCACTCAAGGCCTGCTGGATTTGTTTACCCTCTGCAGCCATCTGGATCCCCGGCGTCCCCGCCTGGAGTTGCTGCAAGGGATCAAAATCGCCATTGTCGGCGATATTCTCCACTCGCGAGTGGCCCGCTCCGATATCTATGCCTTGGTGGCTGCCGGAGCTGAGGTTCACTTAGCCGGCCCTCCCACCCTGTTGCCCAAGGATTTTGCCCAGTTTGTGCCCGGCCATACGCTCCCTGTCCATTGGCAGCTAGAGCCTGCCCTCGAAGGGGCGCGTTTTGTTATCACCCTACGCCTGCAGCAGGAGCGCATGAGCGAGTTCCTTCTCCCCAGCTTGCAGGAGTACCATCACTTCTTCGGCCTCACGCGGCAACGACTGCGCC
This sequence comes from Thermostichus sp. MS-CIW-25, assembly GCF_054060015.1. NCBI lineage: Bacteria > Bacillati > Cyanobacteriota > Cyanophyceae > Thermostichales > Thermostichaceae > Thermostichus > Thermostichus sp. MS-CIW-25. Next base: position 142,774 of record NZ_JBSSCS010000003.1, on the reverse strand, counting down.
TGTGTCACCCGGATGTCAAGCTTCTGCACCCCGGCCCGGTCAATCGCGGTGTGGAACTCAGCTCCGAGGTGATGGAGGATCCCGGCTTGAACCTGATTGAGCAGCAGGTCACCCACGGCGTGGCGGTGCGCATGGCCCTGCTGTACCTCATGGGGGGCGGGCGGATCCCAGCTTAGAGCCCAGATCTTTCTCTGCTCGGGGAACATGTAGAGCTGCCCCACGTCTGGAGTGTTGAAGTCCATCTCCTAGCTAATTCTCTCTGTCAAAAGTCGGAAGAAGCTCTGGCCAGAGCTTTTCCCGCCCTGCTGAAATCATGTCCAAGCTTGCCAAGACAGGAGCAATCTATTTGTCTTAAATTTTACACATCTTGGATCTGGATCGAGTTTTTTTGCAGCCGTCTAAGCTTAGCTCTTATTCAAGTTGTGTCCGTTTGATTGGTTGTCAAATGAGATAGAAGTTCAGCAGCTAGACCTTTTCGCGGATCCTGGGCTCCAGGATCCTGATTTTGCTGAAATCCAAACTGGCCAAAACCACCAGATGGAAAATCAAGGTTTGGAAACGAGCCAGCACACTCAAAAATATCGATTTTTCTCTTGACTTAACCTAAGGTTAACCTTTAGATATCCTTCTGTTAACTTTGAGGTTATAGGGTTGAAAATGTTGATTCGCCACAGATATCACCTATGCGAACCCTGCTTTCTGCTTTCTCCCTCACCGCTCTAACAGTAGGATTTCTAACAGCGACCTCGGCTCAAGCCCAAACCGTGCAAATCTCCGGGGCGGGCGCGACCTTTGCGGCTCCTTTGCTGCAACGTTGGTTTGACGCCTACAACCGCACCGTAGACCCCACTGTGCAAGTCAGCTATCAGTCTGTCGGTAGTGGTGCTGGCCTAGAGCAGGTGATCAATGGCACTGTGGACTTCGGCGCTTCCGAGGCGCCTTTCTCCGGTGCTCGCCTGGAAAGCTTCCGAGCTAAATACCGCTATGAGCCCCTACAGTTGCCTCTGGCGGGAGGGGCCATCGAGTTTGCCTATAACCTGCCCGGCATTAAAGACGGAGAGCTCATCCTGAAGCGGAAAACCTACTGCGGCATCGTGACCGGCGAGATCACTCGCTGGGACGACATTCGCATCAAGGCCGAGAACCCAGGTATAGCAAACAAGCTGCCACCCCTGGACATCACCTGGGTACACCGCTCTGATGGTTCTGGGACTACCTTTGTGTTCACCAACCACATCAGAACTGTCTGCCCTAATTGGACAGCCGGTGCTGGTACTTCTGTCGAGTGGCCTGTTGGCATTGGAGCCCAAGGGAATGAGGGCGTAGCCGCCACCATCAAGCAGGAGCCAGGGGCAATTGGCTACGTGAACCAGTCCTATGCCAAGCTGGAAAAGATGGCCACTGCTCGCTTGGAAAACAAAGCGGGCAACATTGTTGAGTTCTCGACTAAGGCAGCTACCTCGGCGCTTGATGCTCCCATTCCTGATGACTTTGCGCTGTTGGTGCCCGACCCTGAAGGGCCAAATGACTACCCAATCGTGGGCTTGTTCTGGGTGATGCTGTACCGCGAGTATCCCGATCAGCAGAAGCTGACCAAGCTGGTGGAGGCTCTGAAGTGGACCCAGGGGCCAGAGGGTCAAGCCATCACCAAGGAGCTGGACTACATCCCTATGCCTGAGGCGGCTATCCAGCGGATCTTTGCAGAGCTGGATGCCATCACCGTTAACCCCAATGCGGTGCGATGACTGGGTTGCAGCCTGAACTCCACTAGAGTGGAGCTGGTGGCCGGCTGAGGAGGCAGATGAGGCTTTCTCGGTCGGCTGGTGGGCTTACCTTGCACGGTGGGATTTTTAGGAAAGATTTTGAACCGAAGATGATCATGGGAGAGAGGCTATGACTTCAGCGGCTACGGGTTATGGTTCACCACCAAACCCGGATATCGATGTTGACATTGAGAAAAAGGCGAGCCTGTCTCGGGCTGTTGATGTGGGCTTTGTCCGCCTGACGCTGGCCTTGGCAGGGTTTGCCGGCATTATCCTCATCTGGGTGATTCTTCAAACCACCGAAGCGGCTCTGCCGGCGATTCAGCAGTTTGGCTTGGGCTTCCTGGTTACTGCCCGCTGGAACCCGGTGGAAAACATCTACGGGGTGCTACCACAGATTTATGGCAGTTTGGTAACCTCTCTGGTGGCTTTGATTTTTGCCATCCCTCTGGGCATTGGCACTGCCATTTTTTTGACGGAAGGTTTTGCCCCCAAGTGGGTAACGGCGCCGATTGGCTTTGCCATTGAGCTGATCGTGGCCATTCCCAGTGTGGTGCTGGGGCTGTGGGGGATCTTTGTGCTGATTCCAGCAGTGCGGCCCATCTTTCGAGCCATTAACCAGACGCTGGGTTGGATCCCTTTCTTGAGTGGCCCGGCTCCGCGGGGGCCCAGCTTGTTGATAGTGGCTATGGTGCTGGGGATCATGATCTCTCCCATCATCATCTCCATTACCCGCAGTACCTTTGAATCTCTGCCACGCAGCCTAAAAGAGGGGGCTTTGGCTCTGGGGGCAACCCGCTGGGAGACCATCTTAACGGTGATGATCCCTGCCGGCCTGTCGGGTATCGTCAGCTCGATCATGCTGGCGCTGGGGCGGGCCCTGGGAGAGACCATGGTGGCGGCCATGCTTTCCGGCAACGCCAACCGCATCAATATCTCCCTAATGCAGCCGGGATCCACCATTACCGCCTTGATTGCTTCTCAGTTTGGGGAGGCAGGACGCTTGCAGGTTTCGGCTCTCATGTATGCCGGCGTGGTGCTGATGGTGCTGACGTTATTGGTCAACATCGTTGCCGAGATCATTATTCGCAAGTTTCAAAACCTGGAGCAGTAACTTCAGAAGCAGAAAGAAGATGAAGGAGCACCGTTATCATGTCCGACTCAGCACAGCTTGCCCCTGAGAAGGTTGACATCGACATTACCCGTGCCGCCATTGCCCCTGTCCGCAATTACACAGGCATTGTCCTAACCCTGCTGAGTGGCCTCTTTGTGGCGGTGATCATAGCTTCCCTATCTTGGGTGCTGTGGGATGTGGGCAAGGAAGGCATCCAGCGGATAAATTGGGATGTCCTCACCCAGACCCGCTACCCTGCCCCTGGCCTGGCGGAAGGGGGCTTTGGTCACGCAATTGTCGGCAGTTTAATGGTGCTGGCTACGGGGGCGGCTTTGAGCTTTCCCTTCGGCATCTTGGCGGCAGTGTACTTGTCCGAATTCGGTCGCGGCACCCGCTTGGCTTATCTGGTTAAGTTTTCCTGCAATGTGCTCACGGGGGTACCGGCCATTCTCTGCGGCCTGTTTGCCTATGCTGTGGTGGTGAGGGGATCCGGCTTTTCGGCTTTCTCGGGAGGGGTGGCTTTTGGCGTGCTGATGCTGCCGATTGTCATCCGCTCCACCGAGGAGGCGTTGCTGCTGGTTTCGCCCGACATGCGCTTGGCTTCCCTTGGCCTGGGCTCAAATCGCTTTCAGACCACAATGCGCGTTGTTTTGCCGGCAGCGGCACCGGCCATCGTAACCGGGCTAATCCTGGCTTTGGCCCGAGCGGCAGGCGAGGCTGCACCTCTGCTCTTTACCGCCTTCAACAACAATTTCTGGTCTACTAATCTATTTGGCCCGGTGGCTACCTTGCCGGTGATGGTCTACTTTTTCTCCATCATTCCCTACAGGGTGCAGCAGCAGCTGGCTTGGGCGGGCGCTTTGGTTTTGTTAGCCATTGTTTTGGCGGCCAGCTTGACCGCTCGCTTTTTGTTGTACAAGACCAGGAAATAGCCTGAGGATTCTCAACAAAGTCTTGAATCGAACTCTTCGTCGAACTCTAGCTCTTTTTGTGAGTGCTGCCATGCAAACTCAATCTCTTAACCAGACCTCTTACGTTTTCAGGACCGAGAACCTGAATGTCTACTATGGCTCCAATCTGGCGGTAAAAAATGTTACTCTGGACATCCCAGCCCGACAGATTACTGCGTTTATCGGCCCTTCCGGCTGTGGCAAAAGCACGATCCTACGTTGCTTCAACCGCACCAACGATTTGATCCCCGGTGCTCGTGTAGAGGGCAAGCTCACCTACCACGGCAAGGATCTCTACGCCAAAGAAGTCGATCCGGTGGCGGTGCGGCGGCGTATCGGCATGGTCTTCCAAAAACCCAATCCCTTCCCCAAAAGCATTTACGACAACGTGGCCTACGGCCCGCGGGTGCTGGGGATGAAGGTAGACTTGGACGAGGTGGTGGAAACCTCGCTGAGGCGGGCTGCCCTTTGGGATGAAGTCAAAGACAAGTTGAAAGAAAATGGTCAGTCGCTGTCGGGAGGGCAGCAGCAGCGCCTGTGTATTGCCCGGGCTCTAGCGGTACAGCCGGATGTGATTTTGATGGATGAGCCCTGTTCGGCGTTGGATCCCATTTCCACCCGCCGCATTGAGGAGCTGATGAAGGAGCTGGAGGAGGAATATACCATCATCATCGTCACCCACAACATGCAGCAGGCCGGCCGCGTCTCGGATATGACGGCTTTCTTCAGCGTGGAGCTGGTGGGATCCAACCGTGTGGGCGAGCTGATTGAATTTGACAGAACTGAAGTCATCTTCAACAGCCCCACCAAGCAAGCCACAAGAGATTATGTGGAGGGCCGCTTCGGCTAATCGACCTGGCCGGACAGGGATCCTTCCCATACTGTTCTCGGCAAACCCTTTTGCAGGCAATTTCTGCCGATGATGGAGTCTGAAGAACCGTTGCACCCAAATACGGATACCTATGATCGTTGCCGCTCCTGACAAGCTGCAGGCTTTGCGTTCTGACTTAGAGGGTATTGAGATCATCACTGATCCGGCTCAGGTGGCCAAGTTGTCGTTGGATTTTTACCACTACAGCCCCGTGCTGAGCCGACAACTGAGCGACAAGCGGGGAGATGTGGTGGTGCGCCCCGCCGATGAGGCCGAGGTGATGCGGGTGGCAGCGGCCTGTGCCAGGCTGCGGATCCCGGTTACGGTGCGCGGTGCCGGTACCGGTAATTACGGCCAATGTATCCCGCTGGCCGGGGGTGTGATCCTGGACATGGGCAAGCTCAACCAGGTGCTTTGGGCAAAGCCGGGCTTGGCGCGGGTGCAGGCGGGGGCCAAGTTGATAGCCATCGACAAACACACCCGGGAGATGGGCTGGGAGATCCGCATGGCTCCTTCCACCTATCGCACGGCCACCATCGGGGGGTTCATTGCCGGCGGCAGTGGTGGCATTGGTTCTGTGACTTACGGCCAACTGCGGGATCGCGGCAACATCTTGGGTTTGCGGGTGGTCACCCTGGAGGAAGAGCCGCGGGTGCTGGAGCTGCGGGGAGACGAGGTGTTCCAAGTGAGCCATGCCTGGGGCCTGAATGGGATCATCACCGAGGTGGAGATCCCGCTGGCGCCTGCTTATCCTTGGGCGGAGCTGGTGGTGGCCTTTCCCCCTGAAGTGGGCTTTATGCCCTGTGCCCATTTTGGCCAAGCCCTGGGAGATGCCGATGGGATCCTCAAGAAATTGGTCAGCCTGCACGCTTGGCCGATCCCCAGCTACTTTGCACCGCTGCGGGGTCATTTGCCAGAAGGATCCGCTGTGGCCCTGTTGATGGTGGCCGAATGCAGCCTGGAGCCGCTGTTGGAGCTTGTCCGGGAACATGGGGGCCAAGTGGTTTACAACAAAACGGCCCAGGAGGCCAGCAAGGGGATCTCGCTGGGGGAATTTTCTTGGAACCACACCACTTTGCACTGCCGCAGCGTGGATCCCAGCCTGACTTATTTACAATCGGCTTTTCCCGCCGATCGGGAGCTGAGGCTGGTGCAGCACATGTACGAGTATTTTGGCGACGAAGTGCTGATGCACCTGGAGTGGATTCGCATCAACGGGCAAGCTACCCCCGTCGGCCTGCAAATTGTCCGCTTTACCACCGAAGAGCGTCTAAACGAGATCATGCGCTACCACGAAGAGCAGGGAGTATTTATTGCCAACCCCCACACTTTCATCATCGAAGACGGCGGGCGCAAAGTGATGGATCCCCGCCAGATTCGTTTTAAAGAAGAAGTGGATCCCTATGGCCTGCTCAATCCGGGCAAGATGCGCACCTGGCAGAAGCAAGCCTCTGCTTGAGGAATAGCAACAGTAGCACAGCAATTGGCCTTGGTCTATCTGTATTGCCCATGTTTAATCCCTGATGGATTGTCTGGGCAGGACAACACCAGTCCAAAGCTCTACAGTCAGTACTGTGGGAATGCTGTCCACCGTTAAATGCTTTGTGGTGTGGACTGTCAAACTTCCGGCAGCCAGTCCTCTGCAAGCACCAACTCTGGAGAGTAGGGACAGACATCTGGAAATGTCGAGATTTCTATACCCGTTTGCCTGGCTGCTTGGCGGCGCGCCCGTTGATAACTCTCTTCAAGTTGCTCTACCAGATAACCTTTTAGGCTAGGGCTATCTTCTATGGCCAATCCGATTTGGGTTCGCGCATCTGTAATGGAATCTAGCCAGCTATCTGAACGGCGCTGAGGTTGATATTGCCACTTGAGTAGATGCAGCAGAAGGCGAGTTAATTGACTGGTAATCCCTCGTCGTTCGCTCTTACCCAAATTCTCAACCTCTTCAATTAAGTGTGTTAGGTCAATTTCATGCCAGCGCCTTTCCCGCAATAGTCGGGTTGTTCGGTCAATCCACAAGTTAAAGTCTGCCGAGTATAGATTGCTCACAGCTTTGTCCTGCTGAAAAATAGGGTCGCGATAATCATCAAATCCAGACTACGTCCTTCTTGAGTTTACTACAATAAAACCTGTAGCACCTGAGTTCTCAACCGTCTGGGAGCAGAGTCCTCTGGTGATAAACCTTATCCAGGCAACTCTTTCTATAGTCATTTCGATTTAAAGCAGGACACTGCACCCACACTTAAAGTGCACCGAGCCGGAAGGCTTTTCAAGGACTCCGTCCCGCTGGCGCGATCAGGAGCCCAGGCATCTTACCCTAAACTGAAGCAACTATATTTGACGAATATTTGACGGAGAGTGGATGGAGAGGTTGTCCCTGTGGAGAAAGGTTCAAACAAACGCTTTAACTGCCATAGTAGTTGATGGCTAAAGCTCCCACCAGAGTAAGCTGAAAGACCAAGATCACGAAGTAGAAAATGGCGCGGGGCTTGAACAGAGTGAGCATCAAGCCTATGGCTTTCAAGTCTACTATCGGCCCAAACACCATAAAAGCCAACAGGGATCCCGGCGTGAAGGTGGCGGCAAAGGAGAGGGCGAAAAAGGCATCCACCGTCGAGCAGATGGAGATGATCCCGGCCAGGGCCATCATGATCAGGATTGAGAGCAATGCATCTTGGCCATAATCCAGCACAAACGAACGCGGGATCACCGTTTGAATCAGGGCGGCCATCGCCGAGCCCAAGATGAGCACGGATCCCAATTCACGGATCTCCCTGGCCCAGGTCTGCAGCAGGAGAAGTCCTTTTTGTCGCCTGGAGGGAGAAGGTGCAGCGGCCAGAGCAGAGCGATATACGTCTTCAGCCGTTTGTATCGTGGCCAGGGATCGGCCAGAGGCCCCTTGAGCATGGCTCTGGGATCCAATCCAGAAGGTGCCCCCCTGCAACAACGGCGAGCGGGAGATGTTCTTCGGATCAGCTTCTTGGGAGCAATTGCGCTGCAGCTCCCGCCAGACTGACGGCTGCAACAGAGGCTGGAAATCCTTTTGCAGGCTGAAGATCAAGCCGACGACCACCGCAATGCCGAAGGAAAAGAGAACTCGGTAGATCACCAGCTCCGGCATGGAGCGAAAGGCAATCCAAGTGGAAAAGATCACCACCGGGTTAAACACCGGCGCCGCCAATAAAAAAGCCACCGCCACGTGGGGTGGGATCCCTTTGATCACCAGTTGACGGGCCACCGGCAGGTTGCCGCACTCGCACACCGGGAAAAAGAATCCTAAAGCGCCACCGGCCACCGCGCTGCCGATTTTGCCTTTGGGCAGGAAACGGGCCAACTGGGATCCCTCCACAAACACCGCCAGCAGCCCCGACAGAAACACCCCTAGCAGCAAAAATGGCATTGCCTGCACCACAAGGCTCAGAAACAGGGTGAACCCGTCTCGCCAAAGGGGAGAGTCTAAAAGGCTCAACACACCGCCTCACGCACAACTTGGGCCTTACTGAGTTTGGATCCCGGCCCAGCGCCCTGTCAAACGGCTCTCAACCCCGCTCTTCTATAGGGATGTAGCGTTGCTGGCGTTCACCTGTGTACACCTGGGTGGGTCGGAAAAGCCGATTATCGGACAACTGCTCCCGCCAATGGGCCAGCCAACCCGCCGCTCGGGCAATGGCAAACACCGGTGTAAACAAATCTTCTGGGATCCCCAGCTTGGCGTAGACCAACCCTGAGTAGAAGTCCACATTCGGGTAGATCCCCTTCGGCCCCAGCAACTCCTCGCACACCCGTTCCACTTCCAGGGCGATGTCGTAGTACTTGTCGTGGCCGTAGCGCTCAAATAGCTCTTCGGCCAGCCGCTGCAGGATGGTGGCCCGCGGATCCTTCACCTTGTAGACTCGGTGCCCCATGCCCATGATGCGCTGTTTTTTGGCCAGCTTCTCCTCGATAAACGAGCGTACATTTTCCACCGAGCCGATTTGCCGCAGCAGCATCATCACCTGTTGGTTGGCCCCCCCGTGCAACAGCCCCGAAAGGGTACCCACCGCCGTGGCCAGGCTGCTGTAGGGGTTAGCCAGCGTGGAAGCGCTCACCAGAAGGGCAAACGTAGAGGCATTGACCGTGTGCTCGGCGTGCAGGATCAGGCAGATGTCAAAAATGCGGGCCAACCAGGGATCCGGCTTCTTGCCCGAGAGCATGTATAGGAAATTGGCAGCATGATCCAGGTTGTCGTCCGGGGGAATGGGATCGTTGCCCTGTCGCATCTGGTGGAACATGGCCACCATGGTCGGCAGCTTTGAGAGCAACCGGGTGACGGTGCCGAACACATAGTCGGGATCCATCTCCCGCAGCGGGTAAAACAGCCCCAAGCCCGCCACACAGGTTTGCAGAGCATCCATCGGGTGGCCCGACTCCGGAAACGACTTGATCATGTCGCGGATGCGGTATTTCACCCGTCGATGACTGCGGATCGCCTGGTCAAAATTGTCCAGCTCCGACTGGGTCGGCAGCTTGCCAAAGATCAGCAGGTAGGCCGTCTCCAGAAAGGTACTGTGGGCGGTTAATTCCTCGATGGGGATGCCCCGATATTCCAGGATCCCCGCCTGGCCATCGACAAAACTAATGTTGGAGCGTGTGGCCGGAACGCCTTCCAACCCAGGTCTGTATTCGCCATCCGCCATAGTCGGATTCCTAAAGTGCTTCCTAAATGATGAATCAAGGGTTGCCAAAGGTGCCTGGAACCCAACCCCTTGCTCCCCTCGGGCAGTACTGACCCCGCTTCGCTACAGTAAAGCAAATTTTGGATCCCTGTAGCCAAATGCTGCCCCTATCATCCTTCACAGAGAGCTAGGCTGGGATCTGCCTTCTATCTTGCAACAGCTCCCGCTGCCCGACGCAAAAATTGTTGCTATGGTGAGAACTGCGCCCGGCTTGAGGGATCTTGGCGCCTGCCGGAGCCGTGAAAGTTCGCTCCCCCGCTTGGAGATCGGCACCGATGTCGGATACTGCTCAAACTCACCTTGGCTCCAGCCCAGTGCAAGGACTGGAGTACGTGGTGCTGGGAGTGGCCACTTGCTTCCAGCAGGATCAGGAAGGTCGCCTGGTAGAGGTTTTGGTGGCCGAGCCGGTGCCTGCTGCCGATTTGGACTGCCTAGCCCAAGAACGCCGCAGGACTTCCTATGTTCTCCTCTACGCCACAACCTACGCCGAGATCGTGAACAACGGGATCCCAACTTTGCCTGCCGATGTTTTCCCGCCAGGGGTGTTGTTGGGAGAAGACTTCGTGGAACGGGTGCAGGCAGCGGCCCGCACCTATCGCAGCAAGCCCCAGTTTCGCCATATCCCCCTGCACCAAACCTGCACTCCAGAGCGGGGGGTGTTTAAGCTCAATCACAGCGTTGAGCCCCGACGGATCCTCAACGCGGTTGTGGAGCATGACTCTAGTCAATAATAAGCTCAACTATACTGAAAACAATGTATAATATGTTCAGTACGGATTACTACCAGTTGATCTTTCTGTTTACTTTCGAGTCTGCCAACATGGTAGCCAAAGCAAAGCAGAAAATTGGTAGTAAGACGACACGGAAACTGCGCTTTGGGTATTCTACTCAAAGCTTTGCGGGATACCGCCATTCTGTTTGGAAACAAACAGAATGCTATCGCTGCATAGTTGAACAGTGATGTTCAGCAGTGTTCAGCGTAAATGTATCAGGTGAAGGATGCCGACAACATCAAACAGCACCCCCACACCCATCAACGGCTCTGACTCGCTGGGCTGTACGGTTGACATACTCCCCTGCCCAAAGGCAGGAGATTCTGGTTCCTGGTTCTGCGACAGCACTTACCGTATCGGGTTGCCCCTCTACGGCAGCGGTGCTCGTCTCCCCAGGCGTTTCCCCAAGCGCTACGCGCGTGCTGGCATCCAGGGCGGTTCCCTTTTGCCCAAAGGTACCGTTGCAAAGAACAACTACAAAGCCTATTGAGGCTGTATCCAGTCGTGAGACTGTTGGGTTTTTAAAGCGGTTGACTACCCTGCCGCTGCGGGTAGCACAGCACAAAGCCGCCCTAGTCGCGTCAGCGGGCCGTAGGCCCTAGGGCGGGGCTTTAGACCCAGTTTTTTTGGTAAAGCCACAGGGGCAAGCCCGAGGTGCTCACTTCAAACTGCAGACGGGCCAAGGCTTCTGCTGCCGGCAAAAACCGAGACCAACCTCTGCGCCGCGGGAGCAGGTCGTAGAACTTCGCATCCGTCGGCAAACCCGCCAGCTCTGCCGCCCAAAGGCGGGCATCTTCTTCTGTGCCCAAGCGATCCACCACACCCAAGTGGAGGGCCTGCTCTCCGCTGAAAATGCGACCATCGGCAAAAGTTTTGACCACATTCAAACTTAACTTGCGGGCAGCGGCAACCGTCTGCACAAACTGGCCGTAGGTAATGTCGATCAATTCTTGCAGGATGTTTCGCTCTTCCGGGGTTAGCTCGCGATCAAACGAGAGAATATCTTTGTAGGGGCCAGACTTAATCACCTTAAATGAAATCCCCACCTTATCCAGGAGGCGTTCGATATTATTGCCTCGAATGATCACGCCAATGCTACCGGTGATCGTTCCTGGGTTGGCGACAATTTTTTCGGCTCCCATGGCAATATAAACCCCCCCAGAGGCGGCAATGTTGCCAAAGCTGGCGACAATACGGGTGCCCTTTTTCTCCCGCAAACGCAAGAGGGCATTGTAGATTTCTTGGGAGTCGGCCACCGTCCCGCCTGGACTGTCGATGCGCAGCACCACAGCAGGGATCTGGTTTTCTTCCACCTCTTTCAGGGCCTTGAGAACCCGCTCGCGAGTTTTGCCATCAATGGCCCCTGCCACCTCAATGCGACCGATTTGCCGGCGCAAACCACCCAAGAATAATCGCTTCAGCATGGAAAAGAACTGGATAGGGATAAGTGCATATTCTGTATCATGAATGGCGGCTCATGGCTTGGTCAACCAGTTGCCTAGACGTTGCCATACACCGGGATCACTGCCCCTCGCAGATCCCGCGCTGCTTCTGAGACCAAAAAGGCGATCACCTGCCCGATGGACTCTGGCTTGACCCACAGCTTGGCTCGCTCGGATCCCATGGCAGCTCGGTTGGCCGGCGTGTCGATGATGCTGGGCAGGATGACGTTGGCCGTGATGTCGGTGCCTTGGGTTTCGGCGGCAATGGTGCGGGTCAGGGCCACCACCCCCGCTTTGGAAGCGCAGTAGGCGGCCAATTGCGGGCCCGGCTCCACCGCTCCTCGGGATCCCACCGTTACAATCCTCCCATAGCCCTGTTGCCACATTCTGCGCAGGCTGTGCTTGCAGGTCAGGAATGTGGTGGTGAGGTTGAGGTCGAAGTCGCGATACCAGTCCGCCAAGCTGTACTCGTGGGTGGGGCCCATGGCAAAGCCCCCCACCAGGTGGATCAGCCCATCCACGCGGGGTAGGTCGGCAATGACGCGGGCAACCGCCGCCTCATCTGTTAAATCCACTTGCACAAAGCGAACCCGATCCAGAGCATTGGCCGGCAGGCGCTCCCGCAAAATGGCAAGATCTTTCTCTTGGCGATAGGTCAAGGTCAGCTCTGCGCCGCTGGCCAGCACCACGGGAACCACCCCCAAACCCAGCCCGCCTGTGCCGCCGGTCAAGAGGATTTGCTTGCCTTGGTTGCTTTGCATGGATGCACCTGCATTGGCGAAGGGGATCCAAAACAAATTGGGAGGGGAGTGCAAAAAAACTCAGAGGATTTTGAGATCCATCCAACTGAGCTTCCCTCTCTTACCCTACCCTGGTTCCTGCTCCTCTTGAGGAACAACAGCCCTTTTGGGCGCTTTCTCCAGCAACAGATCGCTCAAGGCCAGCCAGTGGGGCAGATCCAGCTCTTCGGCGCGGGCATCGGGGTTGAGGCGGAGCTGAGCCAAAGCTGCTGCGACCACCTCTCGCTCCACCAAGCTTCCCAGGGCATTGACGAGCTTCTTGCGACGGGTGGAGAACCCCTGCCGGAGGAGTTGGTGAAACCAGCGGGGATCCCGGGCGGGGGTGGGGGCGGGGCGGGGGGTGAGGCGAATCACGGCAGATTCCACCTTGGGGGCTGGCTTGAAAGCGGTTGGGGGCACCCTGCAGATCAGCTCGCAATCGGCCAAATACTGCGTCCGCAGGCTCAGAGCACCATAGGCTTTGCTGCCGGGGCCGGCCTGCAAGCGCTCGGCCAGCTCTTTTTGCACCAGAAGGACAATGCGCTCGAACTGCCGAACCGGCTGGGCCGGGGATCCGAGCACCTTTTCCAAAATGGGGCCGGTCAGGTTGTAGGGGATATTGGCCACCAGCAGGCGGGGTTGAGGAGGCAGCGGCAGGCGGAGAAAATCTCCCTCCAGCAGGTGAAAACGGGGTTGGCCGGCGAACCGTTTTTGCAGCAGTCGGCACAGATCCCGGTCGATCTCCACCGCCACCACCTGGACACCCTGGGCCAGCAATCGCCGCGTCAGTTGGCCGGTGCCGGGGCCGATCTCCAGCACCCAAGTGGGATCCGCGTCTCCCTCTAGATCATTCAACTGGGCAGCCCGCACAATCGCCTCGTGAACAGCGGGATCCTTGAGCCAATGCTGACCAAACCGTTTACGAGGATAGGGCATGGGGGAATGTTCGCGCAGTGCTGCGCCGCAACCGAGAGATACCCAGAGCGGTTGAAGGAGAAATGGCCGGGTGGGTCATCGCTGGACTGAGTTGGGAACAGAAATCAAGGTGGGATCCGCATCCTCAGGTCTATCTCGGGCGGGTTGAGCAGGGAGCGCCTCTGGGTTCGGATCCCCGCTCAGGAGCGGCTTGCGGTAGAGGGGCACCGTAAAGGTGACGGTGGATCCCAGCCCTTCGCCCAAGCTGTAGAAATTGATCTCCCCTCCCATCGCCTCCACCAGGCGTTGGCTGATGGCCAGGCCCAAGCCGGTTCCTCCATATTGGCGGGTGGTGGAACCATCCACCTGCGTGAAAGCCTGAAACAGCTTCTGCTGCTTTTCCAGCGATACCCCGATCCCTGTGTCGATGACGCGGATGCGGGCCAAACCCGGGTTGCCGGGCAGGATATCCGCTCGCACGGTTACCGAGCCCTTGGGGGTAAACTTGATGGCATTCCCCACCAAATTGAGCATCACCTGCAACAGACGCTGATAATCTCCCAAGAGCAAAATCTGATCTGCAGTGTTGGGCAAGTGAAAGCTCAGTTGTAAGCCCTTCTGGCTGGCCTGCAGGCTAGTCTTGGCCTCCACATCCTTAAACAAGGCTCGCAGGTCGCAGGGCTGGAACTCCAACTGCATTTTGCCCGCCTCGATCTTGGCAATATCCAGCACATCGTTGATTAGGGCCAGCAGGTGCAGGGCAGAGCGATAGGCCTCTTGCAAAAAGTCCAGCTCCTCTTCGCGGTTTTCGGCCATCCCGTCCAGCACCAGCTTGATAAAGCCGATGATCCCGTTGAGAGGGGTGCGCAGCTCGTGGGAGGTGTTGGCCAAGAATTGGCTTTTGAGCTGGTTGGCCGATTCTGCTTGGGCACGGGCCTGCTCCAGCTCCTTATTTTTCTGACGCAGAGTTTGGTTGGCTAACTGCAAGCGGGTTGCCAGTTGGCGACTTTGATCCAGCAAAATGGCGTGGGCAATGGCTGCGCCCAGGTAGGTGGCAATGCTCTGGAGTACCTGAATGTGGCTTGGCTGCCAAACAGGAACCCTGTTCGGATCCAGCATTTCCAGCCAGAGCAGGCTGTTGGCGTAGCCCTGGTAAGACATGGCAATGGCCAGATGTCGCCCCGCCTCCACCGGTTCTTCCTGTCTGAGGGCCTGCAACAAATGGGGGTAATCTGCCAGCTTCAGGGTCTGGTGGAGCAGGGAGGGATCCCCAGGATGGCGGCGGTACTCGGCATTGACCGTGAGGGAGTCTTGCCCCACCTCGTAGAGGGCCATCAGGCAGCGATCTACCTCAAACAGTTGCCCCAACTGCTCCACGGTCTGCTGGCACAGTTGCCGGATATCCAGGGAATGCCGGATGTTGCGCACCAACTGCGTCGTGATCCCCTGTACCGGGTCGGCCAGGACAGGATGGGGCTGGCTGTTGGGGCTGCTGGCTCCTCCGGCCAGCGCAAAAGGCGTGGCCCCCAGCAACTTGCCCACTGCCGCAACCGCCACCACCTCCCCTTCCATGTCCCGTACAGGGTTGAGAGAAAGATGCAGATGCAACTTGTAGCGGGGCGAGAGCACCTGACATTCGTAGGAGAGGGGATCCCCGCTTGCAAAGACCTGGTTGAGCTTGGCTTCGTACTCTCCAGCGTTGGCCACCTCCCAGATTTGCTGTCCGCTCACGATGTGCTGAGGGTGGATGCCATATTTCTCGGCATCTTCCCAGTAAAAACTCCAGAAGCGCCTCTGGCGATCCTGCGTGTAGAACATCGGAGTGGGTCGGAGGGCGCCCATTTGGGATGAAGCCACCATTGCGCTAGGGGAACGTAGGCCAAAACTCAGGTTTTTCCAGAGGAAGCCGGGCTGGCCGGATCAGAGGCCGGGCGGGTTAGTGGGGCAGAGTCCTTGTTGAGGCGGGCGAAGATCATGCGGCCTGCTGAGGTTTGAATGGCGCTGGTCACAACCACAGAGCGGGTTTTGCCCACAGAGCGCTGCCCTTCTTCCACCACCACCATGGTGCCGTCTTCCAAGTAGCCCACCCCTTGACCTGGCTCTTTTCCTTCGCGGGTGATCTTGATATCAAAGCTATCGCCGGCAACATAGATGGGCCGCAGCGCCTCGGCCAACTCATTCACATTCAGCACCTTGACCCCCTGCAGAGCCGCCACCTTCTTCAGGTTGTAATCGGTGGTAAGCAGCGTTCCCCCCACGGTTTGGGTGAGGCGCACCAGCTTTTCATCGACAGTGGTCAGATCTGGATAGTTGGCTTCGTGAATAACGAAACGATCGGGGTAGGCCTCTCGCAAAGACTGCAGGGTATCCAAGCCTTTGCGGCCCCGCTCTCGTTTTTGGGCATCGGCTTTGTCGGCGATGGTCTGCAATTCCGTCAGCACAAAGCGAGGAACCACCAGGGTTCCTTCCAAAAAACCTGTCTCGATCAACTGAGCCACTCGGCCATCGATGATGGAGCTGGTGTCCAAAACCTTGGCCGTGGCAGCCACCACATTGCCCTCCGCCCAGAGGGCTGCCTGCAAAGCATAGTTGGGGTTAAACAGCCGCAGCAGCGAGGGGCCGTGGGTATCGGCCAGGCTGACCCCCAGATAGGCAAAGGCCAAGCTGAAAAAGACCGAAGCCAGCGGCTCGAGGAACCTGTTGAGTTGGGGAGGCAAGGGCAGCAAGTACACAGGAGCCATGGCCAGATTGGCGATCACCAAGCCGATCACCAACCCCACCGAGCGGCTGATCAACACGTCCGGCGGCAGGGAGCGCACATTGGCCTCGAAGCGACGGTAGCTCCAGCGCACCAGGGATCCCAAAGCCAGTCCTGCCAGCACGCCAAAGCCGCTGGTGACGACACGGGCTCCTTCCACATTGGCCCCCTGAATGGCGGCAGGAGGGAGCAAATCCAGGCCGTAAAACCCGAGACCAGCTCCCGCCAACATGAAGATCATGACCAGTAAAGCGTCTAGCATAAGAAAAAAGACGGCCCTGCTGAGTGGGTGATGCTGCTGGGAATAGGCAAATCTGCTTCCTACTCATTCTAGTCGTCTGGTGTTGGAGGGATCCGGACAACCAAGCCAGCCCTCCCCCAGAAGGATTCAGACTATGCTGAAATCATAGCGATCCCTTGCCAGCTTGAGGGATCTGTGGAGCATGCCTCTAACCCCCAAAACCCTGAACTTTGCTGAATTTACTGAGCTTTAGGCGGTTTGGCAAAAGTCATTGAGAGGGATATAGTAGACCAAGTTTCCCCCTGATCCTTGAGTCCACCGCAACGGTTGCCGGGAAGTGAAGGGGGAAAGCGCTCGGGGGGTATTCCTCAGGGCTTTGCGGGATACCGCCTTCCTGCTTGGACTCCGTCCCGCTGACGCGAACAGAGATAGGCAGGATGCGATCGCTTCTTTCCTGAACCATGTTCAGGAGAGTTCAGCGTGAATGTATCAGAAACCGCTACAATCCAAATCTCAACGAGGCTAAAAGCAACCATGGCACAAGCACTGGAACTCAATACCGAGAACGTCGAGAAAGTCCTGAACGAGCTGCGTCCTTACTTGATGGCCGATGGGGGCAATGTGGAATTGGTGGAAATCGATGGCCCGGTGGTCAAGCTGCGCCTGCAAGGGGCCTGTGGAGCCTGCCCCAGCTCAACCATGACTTTGAAGATGGGCATTGAGCGCAAGTTGCGGGAAAGCATCCCCGACATTTTAGAAGTGGAGCAGGTATTCTGAGGGGCCCTGTAGGTTTTTGTGAGATTCCTTTAGGGTTCTTTATCATGTGTTGGATTATGTGCCTTGATAAATAGCCTCGATAAATAGCCTCGGGTGGCTCTCTGCTCCCCACTTCTTTCTTCTGTGCCTTCTTCAGAGCTAGCGCATGTCTGTTCTCCTCTCCATCGCCATTCTCGCCCTGCTGATCCTGGTGCATGAGGCAGGGCACTTTGCGGCAGCCAAACTCCAAGGGATCCACGTCAACCGCTTCTCGCTGGGGTTTGGGCCGGTGTTGTGGCGATACCAGGGCAAGGAGACAGAGTACGCCATTCGCGCCCTGCCGCTGGGGGGCTACGTGGGCTTTCCTGACGAGGATGAACATTCCCCCTACCCGCCCGACGACCCGGATCTGCTGAAAAACCGCCCCGTGCTGGATCGCCTGGTGGTGATGAGTGCGGGGGTGATGGCCAACCTGCTCTTCGCCTATCTGGTGCTGGTGTTGATGTTCGCCTCGGTGGGGATCCCCTCGGTAACGCGCATCCATCCCGGCATTCTCATCCCTCAGGTGATGCCCGATAGCCCGGCGGAGCGGGCCGGCCTGAAGGCAGGGGATGTGGTGTTGCAGGCAGCCGATCGCGATTACAGGGGGATTGCCGACGAGACGGCGGCCTTGGCAGCTCTGAACGATTTTCAGGTGCTGATCCGCAGCAGCGAGAACCGGCCCATTCCCCTGGAGGTGCAGCGTGGGGAAGGGGATCCCCTGCAGTTGACGGTGATCCCGGCGGCGCGGGGAGAGACGGTGGCCATTGGAGTGACCTTGGCCCCCCACCAGGAGGTGACCTTGCGTCCCCCTCAGAGTGTGGCTGAGATCCTCACGGAGGCGGGAAATGCCTACCAGCGGGTGGTGATGCTCAATCTGAACGGCCTGCAGCAGTTGGTTCAGAATTTCCAAAGTACGGCCACCCAGGTCTCCGGCCCGGTGGGGATCGTCAAGATTGGGGCGGATCTGGCCCGCGATGACGCCGCCAGCCTGTTTAATTTCACCGCTTTGATTAGCATTAACCTGGCCTTTCTCAACCTGTTGCCCCTGCCCGCCTTGGACGGGGGACACATTGCCTTTTTGATCCTGGAGGCGATTCGCGGCAAACGGCTGCCCAAGCATCTGGAGGAGCGGGTGATGCAGACGGGCTTGGTGTTGTTGCTGGGATTGGGGGTGGTGCTGCTCTTCAAAGACACCCTCGCCATTGTCACCGGGTCGGGCTAGGGGAAGATGGCCAGCAAACGGGCCTTGCGCCAGCGAGCTTTGGAGATCCTGCTCCGGCTGAAGCGCCACTACCCCAACTCCACCTGTGCCCTCCACTACCGGACGCCGCTGCAGCTCTTGGTGGCAACCATCCTCTCCGCTCAGTGTACGGATGAGCGGGTGAATCAGGTAACGCCGGAGCTGTTTCGTCGCTTCCCGGATGCCCAGGCCCTGGCGACAGCGCCGCGAGAGGAGATCGAGGCTCTCATCCATTCCACCGGCTTCTATCGCAACAAGGCCAAGCACATTCAGGAAGCCTGCCGCAAGATCTTGAGCGATTTCGGTGGCCAAGTGCCCCGCACCATGCCGGAGCTGCTCACCCTACCCGGCGTAGCCCGCAAGACGGCCAATGTGGTGTTGGCCCATGCTTTTGGCATCCATGCCGGGGTTACCGTCGATACCCATGTTAAGCGCCTCAGCCGCCGCCTCGGCCTCACTGAGCACGAGGATCCCGTGCGCATCGAAAAGGATCTGATGCAGTTGTTGCCGCAGGCGGATTGGGAGAACTGGTCTATCCGTCTGATCGACCACGGGCGGGCCATCTGCACTGCCCGCAGGCCTCTGTGCCAGCAATGTTTTTTGGCGGATCTCTGCCCCAGCGCTCCTCTTCTGGGATCGGCTGCACCGGCCGAGAAAACGGATAAAAAAGCTACAAAAGCCTCGCCGGCCTGAGATGATGGTTTCTAGGCGCCCCGCGTGGCTGAGCCCCCCATTCTTCCGGCGCTTGTTTTGGCCGCCTCTCGCCCTAGAATAAGCTCCATGCAGGATAAACCCATGTCAGTCGCGCCCCCCGTTCTGGTCATTGCCGGCCTGACGGGATCCGGGAAAACTTTGGCCATCCAGCAGTTGGAACAACTGGGGTACACCAGCCTAGAAGGGATCCCGCCTGCCCAGGTGATCCCCTTGGTTGAGGCGATGCGGACCCATCACGCTGCTTTGGCCATCAGCTTGAATCTCCACGCCCAGGAGTACCGGGATCAAGTTCCCACCCTGGCTGCTTGGGTGCAATCGCAAGGGATCCCTTTCCTATTCTTGGAGGCCCGCTCCCCAGTGTTGCTCAACCGTCTCAGCGCCCACCGCCGTCCCCATCCCTACGGGGAAGCTGCCGGTTTGTTGGAGGCCATTGAGCAAGAGCGGCTGGCTCTGGCCCCGGTGCGGGAACGCTGCACCCACTGGTTGGATACCTCCGACCTCAATGCCCAGCAACTGCGGCAGCAATTGCAAGCTTTGGTGCAAGGGATCCCCCAGCCCCTCAACCTAAGGCTGGTCAGCTTCGGTTTCAAATACGGCGTTCCCCCCGATGCCAACTTGCTGTTCGATGTGCGTTTTTTGCCCAACCCCTTCTTTCAGCCCCATCTGCGTCGCCTCACTGGGCAGGATCCCCTGCTGCAGGAGTTCTTGTTTGCGGATCCCATCACACAATCCACCTATCAGCACATCTTGTCCTTGGTCAAAGCGTTTTGGCCCCACTACCGCGCAGAGCGTCGCCCCCACCTGACTTTGGCTATCGGCTGTACCGGCGGTCAGCACCGCTCGGTGGCCCTGGTGGAGCGCCTGGCCCAGGATTTGCAGCCTTGGACTGTCCCTGCCGGCAACCACGTTCTTCCCGACCTGAATGTTCAGGTTCAGCATCGCCATCTGCTCGACTCTCAGCGGGAGCTGGAAGCCCGCTTTGGCCCGGTGCCCGGCGAAGCCGGCGTTGCCCAGCAACAGGTTAGGATCCCTTTGGCCGGCGTTCCTGCACCTTCCCATGGCTAAGCCCCTGCCCAGCAACAAGTCCCCTGTTTGGGGCATTCGCCGCCGCAAGGCTGCTTGGCCGGGAAGTGGCTGGAAATGGCTCTTTCCCGGTTTGGCTGTCAAACGCTGGCTGAGCCTGGCGGTTGGGGGCGTGCTGCTGATGGTGCTGGGCATCGCCATCTGGACGGAGTTGACCCCCATCTTTCGCCTGAAGCGGCTGATCGACATCACCCTGCGCTTGATTACCACTTGGATCCCGAACAACATCAGTGGCCCCCTGGTGACTGGGATCGGGCTGGTGATGGTGGTGCTGGGGTTTCGCAGCGCCATGCGCTCCATCGAGGATGTGCTGATCCCCGAGGGAGATGAAGCGCTGGTGGATAAGCTGTTGTCGCGGCGGCGTCTCAGCCGTGGTCCCCGCATTGTGGTGCTGGGGGGCGGTACCGGCCTCTCCAATCTGCTGCGGGGTCTGAAGCGCTACAGCTCCAACATCACGGCCATTGTCACGGTGGCCGATGACGGGGGATCCTCAGGGCGTCTGCGGCGGGAGATCGGCGTTTTGCCCCCCGGCGATATCCGCAACTGCCTCACTGCTCTGGCCAACGAAGAAAAGCTGCTCACCGAGCTGTTTCAATATCGCTTCCAGTCGGGGGAAGGGCTAAGCGGCCACAGCTTCGGCAATTTGTTCATCACTGCCCTCACCGCGGTAACCGGCGGCGACTTGATTCGGGCCATCACTGCCACCTCACAAGTCTTGGCCATTCAGGGGCGGGTGCTGCCGGCCACCCTGGCGGATGTCACCCTTTGGGCGGAGCTGAGCGATGGCCGCCGCGTGGTGGGAGAGTCCAACATTGCCAAAGCCGGAGGACGCATTTGCCGAATTGGCTGTGACCCCCCCAACCCTCCCGCCCTACCGGAAGTCATCGAGGCTATTGAGGCGGCAGAGTTTGTGGTGCTGGGGCCGGGTAGCCTCTACACCAGCATCATCCCTAACCTGTTGGTACCGGAAATTGTGGAAGCTCTGGCCAAAAATATGGCCCCCCACATCTACGTCTGCAACATCATGACCGAGCCGGGGGAAACCGACGGCTATACTGTTGGGGATCACGTCATGGCTTTGGATCGGGTGGCAGGAGTGCGCCTATTTGACGGCGTGCTGGTGCAGCGGGAGCCACCCTCCCCGCGCGCTTTGGAGCATTACCGCCGCAGCGGTTCTGAGTTTGTGGTGCTGGATCCCGACAAACTGGCTTACCTGGGCTGCCGTGCCGTTTTGGCTAACGTCATGCAAGAGGATCCAGAGACCGGCTTAGTGCGCCACAACCCCGAACGCTTGGCTGCAATGCTGATGCGCTGGTTCGACAGACATCGCCCCCTCTAGCTTTGCCCAGGATGTCCTGATACATTCACGCTGAACTCTCCTGAACATGGTTCAGGAAAGAAGCGATCGCATCCTGCCTATCTCTGTTCGCGTCAGCGGGACGGAGTCCAAGCAGGAAGGCGGTATCCCGCAAAGCCCTGAGGAATACCCCCCGAGCGCTTTCCCCCTTCACTTCCCGGCAACCGTTGCGGTGGACTCAAGGATCAGGGGGAAACTTGGTCTACTATATCCCTCTCAATGACTTTTGCCAAACCGCCTAAAGCTCAGTAAATTCAGCAAAGTTCAGGGTTTTGGGGGTTAGAGGCATGCTCTGCTGTTATTGCAGGCGGGAATAAGGGCGGGGATAGGGCTTGCGCATCTGTCGAGCCAGGTACACCTGAAAGGTTTGCGCCACCGCCCCTGCCCGCACCAGGGGAACCTCGGCCACAGGCTCGATTTGGGCAAAGTAGTCGCCATAGGTGGCTGGGATCCCTGCCCTCGGCTGGAACAACTTGGAAGTGATGAGCAGCCCATCCTGCCCCAGCCAGTCCTGCGGCTGCGACCAAAAGGCAAAGCCCCGCAAATCTGCATCCAGGCAGGTCAGAGGCTTGTCCGTCAGCGGAGCCAGGGCCATGGCGATCTGACCGCCCAAAAAATAGACATTGGTAAAAACGAACTCTGCCTCCTCAAGGGCTTGAGCCAGGTGGGGATCTGTCCGAAACCGCTGCCGCAACTGCTCAATTTCAATGAGCTGAGTAGAGGGATCCTGCTCCACGGGCCACAGGCCCAGCCCGCCAGGAGCCTGCAGCAGGCCATAGCGCACATGGGCCAGCCCTACCCCCACCACCAAGCTGACCATCACCGCCGTCCCCACTAAGGTTCGCTTCGCTCCCGGCCACCGTTCCCAGAAGGATCCCAGCAGCAGCGTCAGCACCCAAAACCCCGGCATGGGCCAGGTGGGCAAGATGGGCCGGTAGCCTCCCATCAAGGTAAAGGCCAACACCAGCGGTAATCCACAGGCCAGGATCAAAAGGTGCTTGAGCTCTTCATCCGTCAGCCGCATCCCGCGGAGAATCTGCAGGGCCACCCGACCCGTCCCTGCCAAACTCGCCCACCACAAAGGGATCCCCAAGCTGGGGAACAGGTAAAAGATTTCAGAAAGGATCGTCAGCCCCAGCGCTTGCAGTTGATACCCTGCCTCCGGCACCGCCCGCCCCCCCTGGAAGCGAAAGGAGACCCAATCCTGCTGGGCGTTCCAGATCAGCACCGGGCTGAAGGCCAGCACAAAACCCAGCACCGCCAGCACCGTCCAGCCCGACCTCAAGGCACAGCGATGAACTGGGCTGAGCAGACAAAAGAGTACCAGGCCGAACCCCAAAGCCAAGCCGTGGTACTTCCCCAAGCAGGCCAGCCCCACCAAGAGACCTATGAGCGCTAGCCTAGGCCCTGGCCGATAGCGAGCCGCCCCATAGACTCCCAATTTCCCCTGCCCCAAAGGAGCCGGGAAAAACTCCTGGCTGGCCACCCATAGGGTTGCTGCCGTAAAAAAGACCAGCGGACTATCCGGCAGGGTCAGCACCCCAAACCCAATCCAAAGGATGGGTGCGATGCTGATGGCCGCCAAGCTGATCAGTCCCGCCCGAACAGAGAAAAGGCGCGCTCCGGTGTAGTAGAGGAATAGGGAAGAGCCAGAATAGAGCAGCAGGGATCCCAGTCGAATAGAAAAAGCCGACACCTGGCCGGTCAAGGCAGGCCCCAAGCCCGTTGTCCAGGCCACCAGCGGCGGATGGTCAAAATAGCTCCAATCCAGATGGCGGGTGTAGAGGTAGTAGTAGGCTTCGTCAAAGCCCGGCGGCAAAAGGGCAGCCACCAGTCCCCGCATGAACAAGCCCAACCCCAGGATTAGCCAAACCGCTCTAGGCAATGGAGGGGATCCCTATGGGCAGATGGACAGATCTAACTTACCTTGAATACCTCTCGGGGCTACGTCCCTCTAGCACTATGACTTTGTTTTCCGAAAAAAAATGCCCGATGACTTTCCCGATGACTTTGTTTCCCGCAAAAAAATGACCGGACGCCCCAAAAGTTGACCTAGCTTCTTGGCCTCTGCCCGCGCCTCTGATTCACCGCCACTGGAGATGGATAGCAAAGGCTTCTGGGATTGCAATGTCACCTCTACCGAAAAGCTAGTATCGCCATCAGAATCTGTCCTGGCCCGAACCGTGACCTGCTGCACATCTCGGAAGGAATAAGTTTTCTGCCCTCGCGATCCAAAAGGAGTGAGGTACTCCTCCTGGATTTGGTACAGGGAGCTGTCCAAAGTCACGCGGCGGCGCCACAAAGCCGATATCAGCACAGAAACCCCTATCAAAAGAAATAGCAATGAGATGAGGGAAAACAAGATCGCAATCACTAAATCTCCTAAGTCGAACTTATCGCTATCTACTAAGAGCTGACTCTCTGTGCCGTTCACAAAAGACTGAACGCGCCTTGCCAGTTCCTGAGCCTCCCTCTCACTGGAAGCTGACCAGGCTTTCCTTTCTCCTGCAGGAGTTTTCAGCGTGACATAATAGTAGTATTTTTTTTTTGTAGTGGGTTGTTCGTTTAGTTTGGTCTCTTTCTGTTTTGATTTCGGTTTTGGTTCCAGCCCCTCTCACGTCCTTGTAGAGTTCAGTCGTACTTGGCAAAGGCAGAAGCGGCTGGAAAAACACTTCGCAGTTAACCGCAGACTGGTCAACTCGAAAGCAGGTGAAGCGGCGATCGCCTTGGTGCAACCAAAGTACAGTCAAGAAAGATAGAGGAATGAAGGCAAGAAGTAGCCCAGAAGATAAATCCTTTAAATCCTTGGGAGGCTCTTGGTACACGCGCTTGTTGTGGCTCTCCTCCACGCATTTCATAGACTTAACTCTGAGAAAGCTGGATTTGTTTAGATTATGGCTTGCTAGTCTGCCGGTCGTCTGTTTCCGAGAATACGAAGCGTTTAAAAAATTATGAAAAGCAGTAAGTCCTCCGGTTTTCGCTGTGCTGTATTCAACTTCCCCTCTCTCCAACCAGGAGCGGAAATTGAGTGGCTGACTGCACGAGGCGCCGGGAAGAAGCTGTGCGGTGGCATAACAGTGGGATGAGCGCCAAACTAGCGGTGGTGCTCATGTGAGGATTGCAATGGAAGGCAGACCTAGGGCTAGGGTAGGGCGGCCTGTGCCGAAATCTCTGGAGACAAGGCAAAATGGCCGGCAACTTGCTCAACGGCGCCGACACAGAGGTTCTTGGATCCCTTCACTGCGAAGCCCCAGGCGGTGGAGAACAACACTGGGATGGCTCTTGGGGGAGCGGATCCCGACGGCCCGCCAGCTTGACTTTCGCGCCGGCATGACCGGACTGGCTCTGACCATTGCCCTGTTTCTGACAGGAGCACGTCTGGTTTATTTGCAACATCAACAGGCACCCCTATTGCAGCAGCGAGCCGAAGCCCAGCAGCGAGCCCAGCTAAGACCTTTCATTCCTCGTCGCTCAATTGTGGATCGTCATTCTATTGCCAAGCAGCAGGCAGAATTGCTGGCCGTAGATCTCCCCGTCTATACTCTCTGGGCCCATCCCCGCCTCTTTGGCAAACGCACCCCGGAGGAAATTGCCACCGCTCTTGCTCCCCTGTTGCGGCGTCCAGTAGAGCAACTGGCGCAGCGGCTATCGGCCAATCAGGCAGTGCGGGTGGAGCGCTGGGTATCCCAGGAGGTGGCAGATCAAATTCAGGCTCTGCATCTGGATGGCCTGGAGCTGGTGAGCGAGCGGCAACGCGTTTACCCCCAAAAAGAGATGGCCGCTGAGGTGGTAGGCTATGTGGATCTGGATCATCAGGGCCAAGCAGGAGTCGAATATTCCCGACAAGAGCTGCTGGAGCGTACCGTTCAACCTGTTACTATTCCTCGTGATGGCTACGGACGACTGTTGGCTGCCGAGGTGCCGGAAGGGCTGCTGCAATCTGGCGAGACGGTGCTGCAACTTACCCTAGACATGCGTCTGCAAAGAGCTGCCCGCGCTGCCCTGAAAGCCCAACTGCAACGGTTTCGAGCGCTGCGGGGTACGGTGATCATCTTGCAGCCCCACACGGGGGAGATTTTGGCTCTGGTGAGCGAGCCCACCTATGACCCCAACCGCTACTTTGAGTATGACCCCGGTCTTTTTCGCAACTGGGCCGTAACGGATTTGTATGAGCCGGGATCCACCTTCAAGCCCATCAACATTGCCATTGGGTTGGATGCTGGAGCCTTCAGGGCAGATGAGCGGGTCTATGACGAGGGTCGGATTCTCATCGGTCAGTGGCCCATTCAAAATTACGACTACCACCAGCGAGGGGCCCATGGCTGGATGAGCGTCACGGATATCCTGCGGCAATCCAGCAATGTGGGCATGGTACATCTAATGCGCAAGCTGGATCCCCGCCAGTACTACAATGCCTTGGTGCGGCTGGGGTTCAACGAGCGCAGTGGCGTGGATTTGCCCTTTGAGCCGGCCAGCCGTTTGAAACCGCTGCGACAGTTTGTTACGGTGCCGGTGGAGCGGGCCACTGTCGCTTTCGGCCAGGGGCTGGCCCTCACTCCTCTACAGTTGGCTGCCATGCATTGCATCATTGCCAACGGCGGACTGAAAGTGCAGCCCCATGTGGTGCGAGGCTTGGTGGAAAAGGATACGGATACTTTGGTTTGGGGATCCCCGCAGCCCCAGCCGGTGCGGGTGTTGTCCGAGCAAGCCACGCTGGCGGTGCGTATCCAAATGCGGGATGTGGTGGACTTTGGCACGGGGCAATCGGCCAAGATCGAGGGGTATGAGATCGGCGGCAAAACCGGCACTGCCCAGAAAGCCGGGCCACGGGGGGGCTATTTGCCCGGCAAGCGCATCACCAGTTTTGTGGGCTATTTCCCGGCCATTCGCCCCAATTACGTGATCTTGGCGGTGATCGACGAGCCCCAGGGGGAAGATGCTTTCGGCTCGACGACGGCTGCTCCCGTTGTTCGCTCGGTGATCCAGGAGATCATCGTCCTAGAGGGGATCCGCCCTAACTCTACTTAGCGCAGCTACAGGAACAAGGGGCGAAGGTGGATGCCAAAGGGGGCCCAGACAGTGAGGAAATGAGCGAAATGCCCGTACTTTCCTATTGGCTCTTCCTGGAAAAAGCCATACTCAAGACTGGCCACCCACAGAGTCCGACTTAACCTCTGCACTCCTCCAGCTCAGCTTGGAGTTGAGGTAGAAGTTCCAGAATACAACAATACCGATGGCAATTAAGTTGGCCAATAGATAATGAATGCCCAAGCGCTCGCTCAGCAAGGTCACCAGTGAAGTGTTGAGAACCAAGCCAATTAAGCAGATAACGTTAAACTTCGCCAACCGCTTCAGGCGATTCCAGGGCCCCGGCTGCAAGCGGGTCACATGGCGAAAAGTCCACAGGTCGTTCCAGAGGAAGTTATTGAGAATGGCCACCTCCGAAGCAACCAGCTTACTGGTTATGAGATCCCATCCTAAGTTGGTGGGATCGTGCAAAACATAGAGCAAAGCCATGTCCACCAAGGTGCCGGATAGGCCAACCGTGCTGAAGCGCAAAAAGGATCCCACCTGCCCTAGCGAAAAGCGCAGCACCATCAGGTGGTGGAGATATTGGAGACAAGTTTGCAGTTGGATTTTGCTCTCGCCGTTCTGGCGCTCCTGAAAGATGTAGCCGACTTCAGCAATGGTTCTCACCCGGCCCCGAGCCAGCACCTCGATCAGCAGCTTGTAACCCTTGGGGTTGAGCGGGATCCCGGCAATGGCTTGGCGTCTGACCAGAAACAGTCCGCTCAACGGATCGGAAACACGGCTGAAAACTCCCGGCAGCAGAACCAGCCCAATCCATTGGGCCCCGCGGGAGACAATGCGCCGGCCCAGGCTCCAGTGGCTCACCCCTCCCGATGGTGCATAGCGGCTGCCCACCACCAAATTTGCCCCTTTCTGGATGAGCGGCCACAATTTGAGGACAATCTCCGGCGGATGCTGCAAATCCCCATCCATAACCCCCAACACCTCGCCGCGGGCAGCTTGCCATCCCCGCAGCACGGCAGTGGCCAGGCCTCGTTCGTGGTGGCGACAAATGACTTGCAGTTGAGGGAATTCTTTTTGCAATCCTTGGGCCACTTTGGCAGTGTAATCGGGGCTATTGTCATCCACCACAATCAACTCATAGCTTCCAGGCAGAATCGTGTCTAGGTGGGCACACAACTGCCGGATCAGGCTGCAGATACTGGAGGCTTCGTTGTAGGTGGGAATGACCAGCGACAGTTGGACAGGGCTGGACTGAGACAGAGGTGGAATCTGAAAAGGAGCTGCAGAAGCTTTGGGATCGGCAGAGGAAGTAGGAGCTCCATGAAGCATTCAGCAGGCCATCCAAAAACAATAAAACAAAAATCCTCCGCCTAGGGCTGCAAATCCTAGGACTGCCTTGGTTCATACTGGGTCCACAGAACGATCCCCTATCGTACTGATCGATGAGCCGCAGGGCTAGACCTTTCTCCACCTACTTAGCTTCTGAGGACTCCGTCTCACTGACGCGAACGGGAGAGGTCACCTGGCTAAGGGGATCCCGTAGAGGGGCTCATCAACACCGGGATCTGGGCCTGAGCAGAAGGAGTCTCAGGCAGCGAGGGGGCAGGGGTGAAACTGGGGTAGGGGATGCGCTCGTGGTTGGATTCCCGCCAGACCTCCACGAAAGCGTCTGCCACCACCTCCAAATCCTCCAGCGTCAGCCCACTATCAACCAACTGGCCATCTTGCCAACGGGCCTGGGCAATTTTGCGGACAACAGCTTTTGCCCGCTCGACCACATCGGGGCCGAAGCCATCGCTCAGAGTCATGCTGCGCAGGGCGGCTTCACAGGCATCGGCCATCATCACCACCCCCGTCTCCTTGCTCTGGGGGATCGGGCCATCGTAGCGGAACGGCTCTTCGGGTACGGGCTGACCCCCGGCTTTCATCTGGGCTTGATGGTAGAAATAGGCAATCAGGATCGTCCCCTGGTGCTCAGGGATAAACGCCTGGACGGCGGTAGGCAGATTATATTGCTTGGCCAGGCGCAAGCCATCGCTGACGTGGGCCTTGATAATCTGAGCACTGCGATAGGGATCGTCCAGTTGGGTGTGGGGGTTGAGGCTGCCCATCTGGTTCTCGATGAAGTAGCGGGCCTGCAGCATCTTGCCGATGTCGTGGTAAAGAGTGCCGGTGCGCACCAGCTCCACGTTGAGGTTCAGCTTCTGGGCAGCCCGTTCTGCCAAAGTGGCCACAAGCAGAGTGTGCTGGAAGGTGCCGGGGGCCTCTGCAGCCAGCCGCCGCAGCAGCGTGCGATTGGGATTGCTCAACTCGATCAGACGAATGGGGGTGGCTAAGTCAAATAGGCGCTCCAGGTAGGGGCTGGCTCCCAGGGCAACAATGCTCCATCCCAAGCTGGTTCCCCCTGCCAAAGCCATGGCCAACAGGTCGATGCCACCGGTGGTGGCCAAGCTAACCGCCCCGTAGGCCAGCATCTGCACCGCTGCCGCTCCTCCTCCCAACAAGGCCAGCTCTTCGCGGGAACGGGAACGCCCGGCCAGGGCAGAGGCCACCACGCTGCCGGACAACAAGGGCACGACGGTGAGCAGGTTGGCAGAGGAGACCAAGGGCAAAAACAACGCCTGGCCCACCACCACCACCAGGCCCAGCCCTGCCCCGTAAAAACTGCCCAGCAACAGCCCCACCGCCGGCAAGGAGCTGAACTCCAGCTTGAACAAGGCCGCCAACAGGGGAGCGGTCAGGGAAACCATGAGGATCAACACTCGATCCCGGCGGCGCAATCCCGGCCTCAAGCGTTGTTGCAGAGGCACAAAGACAGCCAGGCCCAGGCCCATCACTCCGGCCACTCCCACCAAGCCCCAGATGTTGATCCCGCGCTGGGTAAGCCCAAAGTGATCCAAGATGAGAAAAATTTCGGGAGTGATGACCTGATCTGCTCGCACGATCACCTGGTTCTCGGCAACCGAGATCAGAACCGGCTCGACTTTTTCCAGCTCGGCGCGGATGCGCTGCTCGGTGCGCTGGGGATCCACCTCCACATTGGGAATGAGCACCTGCTGCAGCCACTGATAGACTAGCCCTTGCAACTCCTGTCGTTGGGCGGCGCTGCCCGGAAAAATCAAATCGTCCAGTTGGGCTTGGATCCCTTCGGCGCGAACTTCGCGGGGCAGGCCATCCACGATCCCTATCTTCTGCAGACGCTCCAAGACCTGCCGACTCAAGGTTTGCAAATGCTGCCAATCCGCATCTGCCAAATTGAGAACGGTGGCCGGAACAGGGGGGGTGAGCTGCTCCAGGGCCGGCAAAGCCGCTTGATAGCGCCGTTGCGCCGCTTCCACCTGGGCAATCAACTGGGTATAGGGATCCGTCCCCGCCATCTGGGTGGCCGATCCATCCAACCAAGCCCGCTGCCAAACCTCAACAAGCTCCTGCTTGGCCCGCTGCTCCAGCTGCTCCGGTCGCCCAGAAGAGGGCTCTTCTGAAGGAGATGGGGTGGCTCCGCGGATGGCCTCTTGTCGGACGCGAGCCTGGAAGGGTTCCCACTCCTCCGGGGAAAGCTGGCGCAGGTAGATCTGCGTTGGCAGAGACAGCAACTGGACAGAAACATAGGGCAGAGGCCCTGCCTCTTGTCGGATGGCTTCCACCTCAGCCAGGAGACCCTCCAGGTTTTGCCGCATGCTGTCGTTGGCGGTGCTGTTGATTTTGAGGGCCTGAACCACCCGCCGTCGCGCCTCAGCTTGTCGGGCCTGGGTAGCCTCCACATCTTCAATCTCCGCCGCAGCAGGGGCAAGAAACGTCTGCGGAGAACGGCTGCCGACGGTCAGTTGTGGTTCGTTGTAGTAGCGGATCCCGTGGACGGCAGTGAGGGAGAGAAGCGCGAGGGCATAGCCGGCAATCCGCTCCGAAAGGGGGGGCCTGCTCTTTCGAGGGGAAGCTGCCTGGCGTCGCCGAGTCCAGTGTTCCGCGTTCGCGTCGGTGGCGCGAAGGGCTTTGGGCGTGAGCGGGTTTTTCATGGATTGGCCTGGCAGCGTCTTTCTCTTTTCTATCCCCTTTTGGCCGGGTAGCCCAGGAAGAGGATCTCAATCGCCGATGGTAATCTGCCCCACCATACCTGCTTCTGCATGGCCGGGAATGGTGCAAACCAAAGCGTAGACTCCAGATTTCAGGGGAATAAATTGCCACTCCACCGAAGCGCCTGGCTTCAGTTCCAATTCTCGGATCTGGCCCTTGATTTCCACACCGGCCACTTCCAACTTACGGGTCCAAACGGCATCGGCAAAATCTTTGGCGCTGAAATAATGTTTCAATTGGCTGGGGTTGCTCAGGCGAAGACGGTAGAGGCTGCCGTTGTGAAAAGACAGTTCCTTGGGCGCAAACACCAACTGATTGTCGGCAGTGCCCAACTCAACCACCTTCTCCTGCGGCGTTTGTCTGGAGAGATCCCGCGCCTGCGCCAGGCCAGGGATCCCAATCATGAGAACCGATAGCCAAATTCCCAACACCAGGAAACGACAGAACCTGCTTAACATGGCAACACCATGGAATCAAAAACTCTCTCCCGCTGAGGGGAGTAGCTTGGAAACTCAAGATAGCAGCTCGAGCGGTGGGTGGAGAGATTTTGCCGCTGCGGCTGTCTAGCCCTCTACATCCGTGTAGAGCCGCACAGTTAGGGCTTCCCCTCCGTCTTCGGGTATTTCGCCCCTCATTTCAAGGGCTACCGCAGCGGCGTAGCCACCGGCAACCCGAAGGGGTAGGGTCACCCAGCGGGAGTCCTCGCCCAAAGCTGCAGAGCCGGCCAGACCTCTGCCCGTTCCCTTCAGGAGTGCCTCTTTTTGTGTCCACATTTGGAAGAAGAGGGCATCTCGCTCTGGAGCTGGACAGTTGGCCAAACGGACTTGCTCGGCAGCCGAAAAGTAGCGCTGGGCGATGCGCTGCCAGCGGGGCACAGGTCGAACCCATTCCAGATCCACTCCAATGCGGTATTGCAACCTCAGGCCGATCAGGACGCGCTCGTGGGAGTGGCTGAGGTTGAACTGCAGCGGTAGGGGTGGATCCCGCCAGTAGGGTTTGCCGGTAGAACTGTGGTCGAGGGGGATCCCCTGGGGTGGAATGCCGCTGTAGCGGCTGAGCAAGCTCCGCAACCCAAGACGACCGGCCAGAAAGCGGCACCGATCCGCCGGCAGTTGTAAACGCTCTGCCCGCCGACGTTCCTCAGGAGAAAGAAAGTCGAGCTGGGGGAGCAACTTCTCCAACGGGGGGACTGTCTGCAGCCAAAGGTGCGCCTCCGACTTCCCCAACAACGGCTGCAGGGATCCCACTGTGAAGTTGGGTCTAGACAACTCTAAGGAATAAGGATGGGATAACATGGCCTTGAATTGGTGGGGTTGGCAACACCACCCAGACAGTACACCCTTTCCTGTACGCGCTCGCGAGACCTGGTCTGACCTGATGCCCTCCTTCCACTATCCCCCCCGTCCTGACCGTGTCCGCGCAGCTCGTCAGCAGGCTATTCGTCAGGGGATCCTCTGGCTGTTGTTGGGGTTCACGGCTGTGTTGGCGGGTTCTGCCGGTGCCCTCCTGGCCGTGATGTTGCCCCGTCAGGTGATCCCAACTTCCCTCACTCCTGCAGAACAAGAAGCCTTCCGTCCCGATGCCTTACGGGCTGCGGCTCTGGATCGCTCGTTGCATATCCTCCTTCTCGGCACGGACAACCCGGATCCCACCCTGCCCTTGCCCACAGAGCGAGATCGCTTCCACACCCGCAGCGACACCATTCTCTTGGCCCGCTTTGATCCCCAGGCGCGGCGGATTACCGTTTTGTCCATCCCCCGCGACACTCGTGTGCGCTTGCCTGGCTTTGGTGTGGCCAAGATCAATGCTGCCAACTTGGCAGGGGGCCCGGCGCTGACGGCTCAGGTGGTCAGCCACTTGATGGGTGGGATCCCGATTGACCGCTACATTCGCCTCAATACCGATGCTCTGGAAGAGCTGATCGACGCGGTGGGCGGCGTGGAAATCTACGTGCCGGAACCGATGCAATACGCAGATCACACCCAGCAGTTGTTCATCCACCTGGAGCCCGGCTGGCAACGCCTCAATGGAAAACAAGCCCACCACTTTGCCCGCTTTCGCCGCGATCACCTGGGATTGGGGGATATCGGTCGGGTGCAACGGCAACAGGAATTGCTGCGGGCCCTGAGCCGGGAACTGCTCTCCCCTGCTGTCTGGCCGCGGATCCCAAAGATTTTGCAGGTTATCCGCACCAACCTCGATACCAACCTCACCTGGGAAGAGGTTCTGAGCTTGGCCAAGTTTGTCCTCACCTCTGGGGGCGATCGCATCGACCTGGTGCTGCTGCCGGGCCGCTTCAGTCAGCCGGGAGAATTCTCCACCAGCTACTGGCTGCCGGATCCAGCCGGGATCCGACGGGTGGCCGTCTCCCACTTTGGCCTGGAGGCAGAGGTAGCCCGCATTCCTCCACACCGCCTGCGCATAGCCGTGCAAAACGCGACCGGAGAGCCGGGGATGGCCCGCCGTATGGTGCAAGAATTGGTGAGACAAGGATACGCCCATGCTTTTGCCGTGGAAGACAGCACTCAGGTGCTGCAGCAAACGGAGATCCTCGCCCAGAGCGGGGATCGGGAGGGGGCTAAACAGATCCGCGCCGCCATTGGCCTGGGAGAAGTGCGGGTAGAATCTACTGGCGTTCTCAACTCCGATGTCACCATTCGGATCGGCCAGGATTGGGCTCAACAGTTGGCTTTGGATGAAGCACTCCGCGCCGCTGACGCCAACGGCCAAACCCAAGCTCCGCCCGGAGCAGCTCAGCTCTAGAGAGCCGGTTCGGTTGCGAGTGCGGATTTCCGAAAAAGAGCCTGCTTGTCGGGGACTTTTCGGTCTCTGTAGATTAGCACTGAGCTTGTTTGAGTGCTGAGCCACCTATGACCGTGCTGGAACAGGGATCCATCACCATCCACACCGAGAACATCTTTCCCATCATCAAGCAGTCTCTCTACTCGGATCGAGAGATCTTCTTGCGGGAGCTGATCTCCAATGCTGCTGATGCCATCACCAAGCTGAAGATGGCCAGCCTTGCCGGCGAAGTGGCAGATCTCCCAGAGCCGGAGATTACGATTGCCCTCAACAAGGAGGCCAAGACCTTAGCGGTGGCCGATAACGGCATTGGCATGACTGCCGAGGAAGTGAAAAAATACATCAACCAGGTGGCTTTTTCCAGCGCTGAAGAGTTCATTCAAAAGTACAAGGGCAAAGACGCAGAGCAAGCAATCATTGGCCACTTTGGTCTAGGATTCTACTCCTCTTTTATGGTGTCGCAGCGGGTGGAGATCGACACCCTCTCCTATCGGCCCGGCAGCACGCCGGTGAAGTGGGCTTGTGACGGCACCACTACTTTTACCCTCTCCGATTCTGAGCGCTCCAGCATCGGCACCACCGTTACCCTTTACATCACCCCCGAAAACGAAGAATACCTGGAGCCAAGCCGCATTCGGGAATTGGTTCGTAAATACTGCGATTTCATCCCCGTTCCCATCAAGTTAAACGGGGAAGTGATCAACAAGCAAAAGCCCCTGTGGAGAACCTCACCTTCCGAACTTAAAGATGAGGATTACCTAGAGTTTTATCGCTACCTCTATCCCTTTCAAGAGGATCCCCATTTCTGGGTGCACATCAACACCGACTATCCCTTCATCGTGCAAGGGATCCTCTATTTTCCCAAGTTGCGCCCGGATATTGATCCCACCAAGGGTCAAGTCAAGCTGTTCTGCAATCAAGTCTTTGTCCAAGATAACTGTGAGGAAGTTATCCCCAAGTTCCTCCTACCTCTGCGGGGGGCCATCGACAGTCCGGATATTCCCCTCAACGTCTCTCGCAGCTTCTTGCAAAATGACCGCACCGTAAGACGCATTGGGGATCACGTTGCCAAAAAGGTGGCGGATCGTCTCAATGAACTGTACAGGGAAGATTACGAAAAATACGTCAAGGTCTGGCCCGACATCAGCCTCTTTATGAAGTTTGGGGCGATGAACAACGACAAGTTCTTTGCCCAGATTAAGGATATTCTCATTTTCCGAGTGGCCGGATCCCCTGCCGATAAACCCGAATATGTGACCCTGAAAGCATACCTAGAGCGCACCCGCGATAGGCAAAACAAGCGAGTTTACTACGCCACCGATGAGGCTGCCCAGAGCGCCTACATCGATCTCCACCGCTCTCAAGGACTGGAAGTGATCATGTTGGATAGCTGGATCGACAGCCACTTCAGCAGCTTTTTGGAGCGGGAATACAAAGAAGAAGGGATCCAATTTAAGCGGGTAGATTCTGAGCTGGATGAAACGCTGGTGGATAAAGACAAAGCCGCCGAAATTGTTGACCCGGTCACGCAAAAAACCCGCAGCCAAAAGTTGGTCGATCTCTTTCGGCAGGCCCTGGGCAAAGACAAGTTGCAGATCACAGCAGAAGCTCTTAAATCAGAGTCGGTTCCGGCCATGATCTTGCTGCCGGAGACGCTGCGGCGCCTGCAGGAGCTCAACGCCGTCATCCAGCAAAAGCCGCTGGAGTTTCTGGAAGAGCACACCCTGGTTCTGAACACGGCCCATCCCCTCATCCAAAACCTGCAATCTCTTGCCGATCGGGGGCGGGATCCCGACTTGGTTCACCTCATCTGCAATCACATCTACGATTTGGCTTTGATTACCCAGAAAAGCTTTGATCCAGCAGCCGCGCGGGCCTTTGTGCAGCGCTCCAACGAAGTGCTGACTCGGCTCACCCGCCCTCAATAGGCAGCGCTGTCCAGGGTAGACTGCAGGGCTTCCGCTCCACCGGGCAGAGACGGACGGGATCCGGCCCCGTTGCCGCTGTGGCCGTAGCTGCCTTGGAGCACGGGGGCAACTTGGCGCATCAGAGTAGCCATCTCCAGGGCACTCATGGCGTATTCCCAACCTTTGTTGCTCTTGACCCCGGCCCGCTCCAGAGCCTGCTGCAGGGTATCGGCGGTGATGATCCCGAAAATGACCGGCACGCCGGTACGAAATCCTGCCGCCGCAATGCCTTTGGAGACCTCCGCCGCCACATAGTCGAAGTGGGGAGTTTGCCCGCGAATCACTGCCCCCAGGCAGATGATGGCGTCATAACGGCGAGATTGGGCCAGTTGGTGGGCCAGCAAAGGCACCTCAAAACTGCCCGGCACCCAGTAGTAGTCCACCTGCTTGCTCTCCGGGCCGACATCCACACCATGCCGCTTCAGCGCGTCCTGGCACCCTTCTAACAATTTGCCGGTGATCAGGTCGTTAAACCGACCGATGACAATGGCCAGACGCAGATCTTCCGTCTGAACAAAATTGCCCTCGTAAACTGCCATCTGCGCTGCTCCAGACCTACCCAAGAGAAGAACAAGCGGAAAACCACGCTCTCCCATCCTAATTCACTGAGGGAGCGGCCTTCATGCCTATTGAGAAGAGAGGAGAGAGGAAAGAGCGAAGAGAAGAGACTCCTCCTCCTCACTTCTCACTCCTCCCTTCTCACTCCTCGGTACTCAAAAGCGGTGCTTGTCTCCCTAGCCATCTCTTCTGATAAAGATTCATTTTTGTGCGGAAAGACACATCTCTACCTGAGGCCAAGACCTAGCTTGGGTGCATGACACAGCCGCTTTCTGAAATTGCCCGCGCCCAAGGGATCGGCTACTTTCTGCTCTCTTTTACCGACCTGTTTGGGATCCAACGGGCCAAGCTGGTGCCTGCCTCAGCTATCGACTTCATGGCAGAGGGTCAGGCTGGATTTGCCGGGTTTGCTGCCTGGTTGGACTTGACGCCTGCAGACCCCGATGTGTTTGCCCAGCCGGAGCGCGAGCGCTTGTTTCAACTGCCCTGGCAGCCGGAAGTGGCCTGGATGCCTGCCGATCTAGTCCAGGTCAACGGGGATCCCTTGCCACAAACCCCCCGCTGGGTGTTGAAGCAGGTATTATCCCAAGCAGAAGCTATGGGCTTTCAAGTCAAGACGGGGATCGAATGCGAGTTCATGCTTCTGTCGCCAGAAGAGTGGGCCATTTCCGATGAGCGGGATCGGCAGGCCAAGCCCTGCTATGACCAGCAAAGTTTGATGCGGCGTTTCTCGGTGATCCGAGACATCTGCGATGGCATGCAGAAGCTGGGCTGGGATCCCTATCAAAACGATCACGAAGATGCCAACGGCCAATTTGAAATGAACTGGCGGTTTGACGATGCCCTAGTTACGGCTGATCGCCACGCCTTTTTCAAATACATGGTGAAAAGCATTGCCGAAAAGCATGGCTATCGAGCTACCTTCATGCCCAAACCCTTTGCTCATCTGACGGGCAACGGCTGCCACACCCATATTTCTCTTTGGCAAGGCGAACAAAACCTGTTTGCCGATCCCCAAGGGGAATTGGGGCTTTCTCAACTGGCCTATCACTTCATCGGCGGGGTGCTACACCATGCACCTGCTTTGTGTGCCCTCACCAACCCGACGGTCAATTCTTATCGCCGCCTCAATGCCCCCGTCACGCTCTCTGGGGCCACCTGGTCTCCCAATACGATCAGCTACAGCGGCAATAATCGCACCCACGCCATTCGGATCCCG
The DNA here is from genome assembly GCF_054060015.1 of Thermostichus sp. MS-CIW-25. Classification (NCBI taxonomy): domain Bacteria; kingdom Bacillati; phylum Cyanobacteriota; class Cyanophyceae; order Thermostichales; family Thermostichaceae; genus Thermostichus; species Thermostichus sp. MS-CIW-25. Next base: position 105,607 of record NZ_JBSSCS010000003.1, on the reverse strand, counting down.
GATGCCGGGCGGTTTGAACTGCGTTTGGCCGATGCTGCTGCCAATCCCTACCTTTTGGCTGCCGGTCTCATTGCCGCCGGCCTGGACGGGATCCAACACCAACGGGATCCTGGCCCCCGCTGCGACAACAACACCTATACGGATCCCCTCCCCAATGCCCAAACGTTGCCCGGCTCTTTGGTCGAAGCCCTCAACCATTTAGACCAAAACACCCTGTTCCGCAGCAGGCTTGGGGATCCCTTTGTGAATGCCTACCTCAAGCTCAAACGCCAACAGTGGCAGGAATACAACCGTCAGATCACCCCTTGGGAGCGAGAAACAACCCTGGATTGCTAGGCCGGCATGAGAAGAGAGCATGAGAAGAGAGAAGTGAGGATTGAGAAGGGAGGAGTGAGGAGGAGGAATCTCTCCTCTTTGCTCTTTTCTCTCTTCTCGCGGTACGGAGTGCTTTCTGGAGTGACCTCAAACTTAAATCTGGGCCAACTGGTGTTGAGCTGCCTGCCGCATCACCTCTACTGGCACAGGCTTGCCTCCCAGCCAAAGCGATAGAGCCTTGGCCCCCTGGTGAACCAGCATCTCTAGTCCACTGATGGGGGTATGTCCCAACTCGGCGGCCATCCGCAGCAGAGGAGTGGGATCCGGCACATAGATCAGGTCGTAGACGATGGCACCCGGAGACAGCAGGCCCAGTTGCTCCCGGCTCAGGGGGGAAAGCCCTTGACCGGCAGGGGATCCCGGCTTGTGCATGCCCACGGGGGTGGTGTTGACCAAAAGCCGCGTCTGAGACAGGTAGCAATTCAACTCCGCCCAGTTCACCGTCTCCACCTGCGGCCAAGTCTGTCGCAAGGCCAGCAATGGGTTGGGGGATCGCCCTGCCACCCGCACCGGCCCCAGCCCCAACTCCAAACAGCCTTGGATGGCCGCCCGCGCTGCCCCCCCGGATCCCAGAATGAGGGTGGGGATCCCTTTTTCCAGACCCAGCAAAGGCTGCACAAAGCCATCGATATCGGTATTGGTGCCCGCCCACCCGCCCTCTGGCAAGGGGTAAACCGTATTCACCGCCCCTACCGCTGCTGCCCGCGATTCAATCTGATCGAGCAAAGGGAGAATGGCCTGTTTGTGGGGGATCGTGACGTTAAATCCCCGCACCCCGATGGCCGCCAGCCCTGCCACCGCCGCCGCCAAGTGTTCTGGAGCCACCGGAAACGGCACATAGCAGTAGTTTTCCCCCATAGCCGCCAAAGCAGCGTTGTGCATGGCCGGGGATAAGCTGTGGGCCACCGGATCCCCAACCAGACCAAGCAATTGGGTGCTTCCCGAAATCCGACCGTCCACCTGCTCAGCCAACTCCTCAAGGGATCCCTTGAGCCACTCAAGATTTAAAGACGATTTAAAAACTACTGAGACTCCGACTCAACCCGCTGCAGAGTCTGGCGGTAGCGATGGCGCCAGCCGGCCAGAGATTCTTCCGAAATGTGGTCGATCAAGGTGCTCATCTCCGCCAGGATCTGATAAACGCGGTCAAAGCTTTGTCGGGTTCGCTCTTCCTGTTCCGGTTGACGCGCCTGCACCATGTACAAGCTCATCTTGATGGTTTGCAGGCGGTTTTTGCCCAAATCTTCCAGCATTTCCCGAATCTGTCGGATTGCCTCCTGCCTTACCCATCTTTGTCGCCGTCGCAACAGCCAAAAGAGGATCCCGTGGATAACCCCCACCAAAGTGGCGCTGACTGCCGTTGCCGTTTCTAGCGAAAAAGCGCTGCGGCTGGCCACAAAACCACTTAGCAGAATCACCCCTATTCCTACCGCCGTCAAGATGAGCTCAATGTTGTTTAGGAACCATCTTCCTGCTGGTCTCCAGATCCCAGATCCGGCCACTTGACCCTGAAGAATGCTCGCCATGGCCTTTGGCACCTCCTTTGTGTCTCTCCCGTCGTTCGCTCAGCCCATCGCTACCTGCTCAGCCGCCCCAAGGCCAGGCGCGGTCTTCTATGGCTCAGTTGACGCTTCAGACAAAGCTGCCGGAGTTTTCGCCGCCGCAAGCGCAAGGGTCTGCGGGCCAGGGATCCCGCTGTGGTTGACTCCGGTGCAGGAGCCTGCATCTTTCGACTCAGCTCTTGATGGTGTTGGCGGAGATCCTCAATCTGCCTGAGGCGAGTCTCCAGCTCTCGGCGCAGTTCGGCGTTTTCTTTTTCCAGACGCTGCAGGCGTTTCAGCAGCTCTGAGGACTCCGTTCCGCTGACGCGGTCGGAAACTGGGATGGGATGGGGAGCAGTCACCACCGAGCTGTGCACATTCCTGCTATCTCGCATAGCCTGGGCAGCCCGACGCAACAGAGCCACCCCCTTGGGATCATCGCTGTCCATGAGGCTGGCCGCTCCAAACTGGAGCTGCACCGGCAGCGCCCGCCCATTCACCACAAAGGGATCCTGAATCATTCGCTGGCAGCAGCGTTCGGCAGCCATTTGCGCAGCAGCCAAGGTGCTCCCCGGCAGCAGAATGATAAACTGCCCCTCGTCGTAGCAAAACAGGTCGTCTCCATCGCGCAGGTTATTGGCCAGGCGCTCTTTAAACAGCTTGAGAAGAGCACCCCGACCGTCGGCTTCCAGCTCTTGTGCCAGAGAACCGAGGTTGGCCAAGCGCAGCACAAACAAGCTGAGGGGTTCCGATTGGGCACGGGCCTGGGCCACCCGCAGCGGCAAACGAGCCACCAAATCTTGACGGCTACCCACCTCCAAGCCAATTGACTTGGGGGGAGAGGGAGGAGATTTTTGCCCGGTTTTGAGCAGATATTGCTGGCGGCGACTTTCTACAATGCGCAGCCCTGCCCGCACCCGCGTCAGCAGCTCTGCAGCCTGAAAGGGTTTGGAAAGAAACTCATCGGCGCCTGCCTCCAAAGCCCGCTCCATGCTATCGTTGCCCTCGCGGGCAGTCATAATGATGTAGTACACCCAAGCATATTCCGGCAGTTGCCGCAGTTGACGGCACAGGTCTAGGCCGTTCAGGGAGGGCATGACCCAATCGGCAATGATCAGATCTGGGGGTTGGCGGCGAATTTGCTCCAGCGCGGAGAGGCCATCCAAAGCATAAGAAATACTGCAGCCCTGCTTGCCCAAAAAGTTGGACAGCATCTCTGCCACCATGTAGCTATCATCCACAATCAGTACACGGGCTTGCAGACTGCCGTCTTGACTTCTGCCAGAGACGAGTTTCGCCTTCTCAGGCGCAGGAGCTGCACTAGCGCTCTCCGGTCTGGGATCCATAGACAAACTGAGGCAGGATGGCGAGAAAATCCGGGAAAGCAAACTACCCGCAACTTTCCATCGCTATTCTAATGAATGTGGTATCTCCATCGTTATTCTGATGCGGTAGCGAACAGCAGCCGCTTCCACTTTGCCGAGTTGGTTAGATGGATTGAATCACTCTTGAATCACTGAGACTTCGCTCGTCCAGAGCCGCTGTCTGTTGCTGCCCAAGGCTTGCCCTGAGTAGGAATCTTTTGGCGGGAGAGCTGAAATCCATGCGGTGAACATTTGTGAATCATTCCAGGCAACAGAGCAGAGGCTCAGTAACGGATCTCGAGGGTGACTTGGGCGCGCACGGTTTGCTGTCCCCCCTCCACCGGTGTGGATGCTGTTTCTAGACGGGCATAGTCGGCGCGGGCAAAGGGGATCGGCGGCGGGATCATGTAGCCATCGCTCTGAATCTGGATGCGCTCGACGGAACGGATGCTCAGGTTCAAGACCCCCAGCACATCCTGGGCTTGGCGTTGGGCATCTTGCACGGCTTGGGTTAGGGCGCGGCTGCGCGCTTCCAACAGGGTGGCATCGTCGGCCCGGAAACTGACCGATTCCACCTGGGTGGCTCCGGCGGCCACAGCTTCGTCCAGCACTTGCCCAGCTCTGGCCACAGGCACCTCGAATTGCAGACTGTTTTGCCCCTGTACACCCGTTAGGCGAGGCTGGCCATCCCGATAGTCGTATTGCGGGTAGAGGGAAATGCCGGTGGTTTGCAGAGCGCTTACTTGCAGCTCCTTGAGGCGATTGACCAGCCGCTCTGAGCGTTCTGCCACCTGTTGTTGTACCGATTGCGCCGTCTCCCCTTGAATGACTACCCCTAAGCGAATGAGGGCAATGGAGTTCTCCACCGAGACCGATCCCTGCCCTGTAACCGTCAACATTCGGGATCCCTCACCAGGACTGGCCATCGCTCCACCTCCGGCGATTATGTTCCAACCCAACAGTGCCACCGCCAGTACCAGGCCCAGCCACGCTACCCCCTTCAGCCCTTTCCAACCCCTGATCCCGTTCATTGCTTTCCCCTTCTGTGGTTCAATCCCAGCCTACTCCCACCGCTCCTCAGCCTGATCCGACAAAAGCCCCAGCCACCAGTTCCCTAACCTCACCCAGCCGGTGCGTTCTTGCCCCCACGGATCCCGTATCCGCACACGGAATACCCGTTGATACTTGGAAGTGCTCCCGGAAAAAGGCCCCAGCCGCCAGTACCGTGCCTCCTGGCTCAACAGGGAGTAGCCCTGCTTTGCCGCCCACCGCTGCAGCAGCTCTTGGCTGCGTCTTTGTTCCCAGACAAAAATTCCCATGAAAAGGGCAACAGCAACCGCTACCCATACTAGGGTCAATGCCAGCTCAGACATGGGGGTAGACAGCAAGGCTACTGCCCATCCTATGGGAGTTGCTCCAATGCTGGGATCCCCGGCGGTCAAAGTTCACCTTCGTCGCCTCACCCGCCCTCAGACCTTGGACAAAGAGATCCCTGCTTCAACCCATCAGGCCGTATGATTGAGGCAGGGTGGTCAAAACTTAATTTGTTCTCAATTTGTTAAGGTCTCTTTAAGAATGGCCGAATCGAAACTGCGACAACTGCTGCGCGATCTGGATGTTGAGCTGCAAAAAACCCCTGGCCTGGACGAAAAGCAGCGGCAGCACATTGCCACCATTCGCCAGGAAGTGGAGGCGGTGCTGGCCGAGCTGGGATCCCCGACCGAGAGCAAACCGAGCCAAGGCACCAGGGATCGCATCGGAGAGGCGCTGGGCCTGTTCGAGACCTCCCATCCCAACCTCACCCTGATCCTGGAGCAGGTGATCGACACACTGGCAGGGATGGGTTTGTAGGTTCAGGGTCCGTAAAAGGGCTCACCAGAAAGCTCCCTTGCTTGCTAGCCTTGGTAATGCGTTGAAAGCTCCTGCTCTATGACCAGCACTCTCCACTCCACTTCGTTTAACACCGCCCGCTCCAAACAGATTTTTGCCCGGGCACAAAGCCTCATGCCGGGGGGGGTTAGTTCTCCGGTACGGGCCTTCAAGTCGGTGGGCGGGGATCCCGTCGTGTTCGACCGTGTCTCAGGGGCCTACGCCTGGGATGTGGACGGCAACCAATACATCGACTACATCGGCAGTTGGGGGCCGGCGATTGTTGGCCACGCTCACCCCGAGGTCATTGAGGCTCTGCGCCGAGCTTTGGAGAAAGGCACCAGCTTCGGCGCCCCATGCGTTCTGGAAAATGAACTGGCGGAGCGGGTCATTGAGGCGGTGCCCAGTGTGGAGATGGTGCGCTTTGTCAATTCCGGCACTGAAGCTTGCATGGCGGCGCTGCGCCTGATGCGGGCCTACACGGGTCGGGAAAAGGTGATCAAGTTCGAGGGCTGCTACCACGGCCATGCGGACATGTTCTTGGTGAAGGCCGGTTCGGGGGTGGCCACGCTGGGCTTGCCGGACTCCCCAGGGGTGCCCAAGGCAGCTACCAGCGCCACTCTCACTGCCCCCTACAACGACCTAGAAGCAGTCAAGGCCCTGTTTGAACAGCACCCCGACTCCATTGCCGGAGTCATCCTAGAGCCGGTGGTGGGCAATGCCGGCTTTATTCCCCCCCAGCCGGGCTTCTTGGAAGGCTTGCGAGATCTCACCCAAAAGTACGGGGCCCTGCTGGTATTTGACGAGGTGATGACCGGCTTTCGCATCAGCTATGGCGGTGTACAGGCCAAGTTTGGGGTCATCCCCGATTTAACGACCCTGGGCAAGGTCATCGGCGGCGGCCTGCCGGTGGGGGCCTACGGCGGTCGGCGAGAAATTATGGAAATGGTGGCTCCAGCGGGGCCGATGTATCAGGCGGGCACCCTTTCCGGCAACCCCCTGGCCATGACAGCAGGGATCCAGACACTGGACATTTTGCGCCGCCCGGGCACCTACGAGTATCTGGAGCGGATTACCGAGAAGTTGGCGACGGGGCTATTGCAGATCGCGCGGGAAACGGGGCATGAGATGTGCGGGGGCTATCTGCCCGGCATGTTTGGCTTCTTTTTTACTGCCGGCCCAGTGCGCAACTACGAAGAGGCCAAGACTTCCGATCTGCAGAAATTTGCCCGCTTCCATCGCGGCATGTTGGAGCGGGGAGTCTATCTGGCGCCCTCGCAATTTGAGGCCGGCTTCACCTCCCTGGCCCACACAGAGGCCGATGTGGAGAAAACCTTGGCCGCAGCGCGAGAGGTGTTGAGCACCCTCTGAGTTGACAATTACCCCCTCGCGAGCCGGGATCCCTGCTATGGCCGAGCATATCCATCGCAACTGGAGCATCACCACCCAAGCTACAGAGAAGGGGTTTATCTTTCGCTGCCGGCTGCTCCAGCAAGATGGCTCTTGCGAGTCGGAGATTGGCACCAAAGCCTACGGCTACTTTCAAAACGAGGCCGAGGCTATTCTGGCGGGCATGGTCTGGATCGACCGGCAGCAACTGCCAGATCACCTGGACGGCCTACTGTTCGACAATGAGGAGCCGGAAGGTTAGATAGGGGCTTCTTCTCGCACCAGCCGCTCCCAACCCAAGCCTTTGAGGGCTGCATTGCGCCGCAGCGGTCGGGTCACCAGCTCCAGCAGAGCTTGGGCGTTGCCGAAGCCGTGGATCTGGGCGAAGGTAAACTCCACCGACCACTTGGTGGCTATCCCGCGCGCCTCTAGGGGGTTGGCGTGGGCCATACCTGTGATCACCAGATCCGGCTGCAGGGCCTTGATGCGCTGGATTTGGTTGTAGTTATCCGGCTTTTCTACGATGGTGGGCTTGGGCACTCCCATCTCTTCGCAGGTGCGCTCCAAGAGGGCCAGCTCAGCCGCTTGGTAGCGTTTGTCCATGTAAGGGATCCCGATTTCCTGCACCATCATGCCGCAGCGCACCAAGAAACGGGCCAGCGAGATCTCCAGCAGGTTATCGCCCATGAAGAAAACGCTTTTGCCCCGCACCAGCTCCAGATAATCCCGAACTTGGGGATGGCTCCACACTTCCGCTTCCCGCTCTGCCAAGCCTTGAGTTGGGATCCCCAGCTCGCGGGCAATGGCTTCTATCCAGGCGCGGGTGCCATCCGGCCCGATGGGAAAAGGAGCGGTGATGAGCTTAGCCTTTTTGCGGCGTACCAGCGTGGTGGCCGTGCGGCTGAGGAAAGGATTCACCCCCACCACGTAGGTGCCCGGCTCGATGGCCGGCAGCTCTCCATAGCGTTTGGCCGGCAACCAGCCGGAGACGCGGATCCCGTGTTTTTTCAGCTCCAGGGTGAGTTGGGTCACCACCGGATCGGGCACCGAGCCGAAGATCACCAAGGGAGGATGCTTGTGGAAGCCTTCCTCCTCTTTCTTTTTTCCGGAGCGGAGCCCGTAGAAAAGGGCCTGGAGACCCCCGCGGGTTTCCTGCTCCTCTGCCCGCACCTGCTCTGGGCAGCGCTGAGCCATCGAGGCCAAAACCGTATCTTCCCCTTGGGTAAAGGCGTAGTCGAGGCCATTGGCCCGTGCCACCACAATCGGGATCCCGATCTCCCCTTCCAGCTTCTGGGCTAGGCCCTCCAGATCCATTTTGATGATCTCGGTGGTGCAGGTGCCGATCCAAACAATCACGCTGGGATTGCGATCTCGTTGAATTTGCAGGCACAGCCGCTTCAGCTCCTCATAGTCGTTGAGCTTGGCGCTAATATCCCCCTCTTCCAGCTCCGCCATGGCATAGCGGGGCTCGGCAAAGATCATCACCCCCATGGCGTTTTGCAGAAAGTAGCCACAGGTTTTGGTGCCGATGACCAAAAAGAAGCTGTCTTCAATTTTTTGATAAAGCCAAGCTACACAACTAATCGGGCAAAAGGTATGGTAGTTGCCGGTTTCGCACTGAAAGTTAAGGGCATTGGCACTATCCAAAGCAGCATTCATGCTCGTCTCCTAACAACATATAAAGAGGGGAACATTTCGGGCTAAAGGGCCGCCAACTGGGGCACACCCACCAATTTTTCGCTGAGATCCCAAAGCAGTTTGGCCTTGGCATCGTCCGCCGCCTCGTCAGAGACTTCTTGGTTAAAGGGCTTGGCATTCTTGCGTTGCCGGTTGCCCCAGCTCCAGTAGAATCCCGACCGACGAAACTCGGGATCGGCCACCACTTGGGCCACCCGCTCTCCGGCCAATTCCTGAGAAACAAATCCGCCCGTGATGTTTTTTTGAAACCAGGGGAAAAGTTTTTGAAACAGGGGATAGTGATGGCGGAACAGAGCCGTGGTGGCTACACACCCCGGATAGAGAGAGAGGAACGTGATGCCAGTGCTCTCATGGAAGCGGCGGTGCAGCTCGCGCATGGTGAGGATATTGCAGACTTTGCTGTCTTTGTAGGCTTTCACCGGATCGAATTTGCCGCCATCGGCCATGCTGATGGGATCCTTAAAGCCCTGGGCAAACCCCCGCAGATCCCCCAGGTGGGGTTGGGGTGGGATCTTACCCCCCAGCTCCTTGGGATTGTGGGTAACCGTGCCCAAGATCACCAGCCGCCGATCCGGATAGGTAGAGCGTTTCAGATCCTCCAACATCAAGTGGCAGAGCAAGAAATGCCCCAGATGGTTGGTGGCCATGGTCAGCTCATATCCTTCCGGGCTGCGCAGGGGCTGCTTGAGCAGGGGCATGTAGATGGCGGCATTGCAGACCAAGGCATCCAAGGAACGGCCCCAGTTGCGGAACTGCTCGACAAACCGCCGCACGCTGGCCAAGCTGGCCAGATCGATCTGCATCAGGGTATAGCTGCCCTGGGGGATCCCCACTTGTTGGGCCACCCGGTAGGCTTTGTCCAGATCCCGACAGGCCATCACCACGTGCCAGCCGCGCTTGGCCAAGGCCAAAGCTGAGTATAGGCCAACACCCGAGGAAGCTCCGGTAATCACGACGGTGGGTTGCTCTTGTCCTTGCATATCCAACTCCTGTGCCATTTCCTTCCCAAAGCGGGATCCCTACAGGATCCATCTTGGGGGGGAAAGCGGATCGGACAACAAATTGATAAGGTTTGCGACAGTCTTCCGAAACAGTGGCTTCATTTTTGGACACACTGCCCCCGCTGGCAGGGGATCCCTTACACCAAGGCCAGTTGGCGGGCTGGAGTGTTGTAAAAGTCGGAGAGCAAAGCAAACAGCTCCCGATCCTCGGCAGGTTGGGGCACGATCCCTTCCGGACGGGCCAGCAGCTCATCGGCGATGTTCAGGTAGTACTGGCAGACAGGCTCCAGGCTGGGATCGGTTTCCGCCATCTCGAAGAGGGTTTTGCCCTTGACCCGCGAGACGCGAATATCTTCAATGAGGGGAAGCACCTCGATAACGGGCATGGGAACTGCCGAGACGTATTTGTCAATCAGATCCCGCTTACTGGTGCGATTGCCGATCAGCCCGGCCAACCGCAGCTTGCGGGTTTTGGCCTTTTCTCGCACCGAGGCAGCAATCCGATTGGCGGCAAACAGGGCATCAAAGCCGTTGTCGGTTACGATCAGGCAGTAGTCGGCGTAGTTGAGGGGAGCCGCAAAACCGCCGCACACCACATCCCCCAGCACATCGAAGAGGATGACATCGTACTCATCGAAGGCGTTCAGCTCCTTCAGGAGTTTGACGGTTTCCCCCACCACATAGCCGCCACAGCCGGCCCCTGCCGGGGGCCCACCCGCTTCCACGCAGTCCACGCCGCCGTAGCCGCGGTAGATCACATCTTCTGGGTAGATGTCTTCGTGGTGATAGCCCTTGGCTTCCAGGGTGTCGATGATGGTGGGGATGAGAAAGCCGGTCAGGGTGAAGGTGCTGTCGTGCTTGGGATCACAGCCAATCTGCAAGACCTTTTTGCCCCGCCTGGCCAAGGCCACCGAGATGTTGCAACTGGTGGTGGATTTGCCGATCCCACCTTTTCCGTAAACCGCCAATTTCACAGCGCGTTCCTCCATGGGGCAGACAAGGGACATTATCGGCAGCCAACCCGCCCCCTGAGAACTGTTGCGAAGGATAAAGGTGGATCCCTCAAAAAGCTAGAAGTTCCCAGATCTTGCAAATGCTCCTAAGAAAGTTCCCAGGGCTTCTCAAGTCGATTTTTGATGTTTTTCCCGATTTTAGTTTTAGATATACTTTCATCAGTGATCAAAAGAAAACAATTCCAGATGACAATTCACCCAAATCGGGAAGGATTCAGCTATGCCATGGCGCTGATCCCGTCCTCTTGGCTTGGCGCTGAGGCAGGTCTGGGCTGAGAAAGAATCAAGAATGGTCTCAATTCTGGGGGGAAGGTGGGGGGAACCCTTCGCTCTCAGGGATCGAAGGCAAACGTAACTCGCACCGCTCCTGCAGAATCCACCTCGATCCTGCGCAGGAATTCCCGCAGGTAGGCACGCCGTTCGGTCTCGCTGAGGTCTTGCCAGAAGGGCGGGATGGAGAGGGTTTGGATGGTCTGGGTGAGGTTGGCGGGGGGGAGTTGCTCCAGCTTTTGGGCCAAGCGGGCCGTCTCTGCTCGCAACTGGTAGCGACGCTGGGCCAGAGAGGCTTCGTCCATCAGTCCAGATTGCTGTAGCTCTTCCAATTGCCGCAGCCGCTCGGTATTGGCCTGGATTTGGGCTTGCAGCTCTTGGCGGGCTTGAGTGAGGGCTTGTCGATCCAGTTGCTGGGCGCGTTGGGGCAGTTGTTCGCACACCTGCCGGATCACCTCTTGCAGGACTTCGGTGTAGGGGAGGCTGTAGCGACAGGTTTGGCAGCGCAGATAGAGGTAGAGGGATCCGTTCTTTTTCGCCTTGCGAGGGGTGGTTTGCACAATGCGCAGAAGGCTGCCGCAAGAACAGCAATGAACCAGGCCGGCCAAAGCGCGGGGGGCGCTGGCGCTGCGACGCGGGATCCCTTGGTTGCGTTTGAGCCAGCGATCGATCTGGGCGGCTTCCGTGCGGCTGAGAAGGGCCGGGTGAGTGTCCCGCAGGGTGGTGCCGTCGGCATAGGCCAGATCCCCGCGGTATACCGGGTTGAGCAGCCAGTTGCGTCCGGTAGCCACAGAAATCCGCTTGTGGTGTTTTTCCTCCAAGAAGCGCACCGCCTGCCGCAGGGATCCGTAGAGGAGAAAGTGCTGGAAAAAATCCTGAACGATGCTGGCCTGCCGGCGATCCAGCACGTAGCGTTCCCCTTCGCGGCGGTAGCCAAAGGGGGCAGGGCCAGGGGGGGGTTTGCCCGCCAGGCGGTTTTGGGCTTGGCTGCAGCAGAGGCGGCGGCTTTGCAACTGATGGGGGATCTCGGCCAGCAGCGGGATCCAATCGGCAGCCTCGGTGGGGGTTTGCAGACCGGATTCGGTGACCAAGCTGAGGCGGATCCCGGAGTGTTGGAGTTGCAGCAGCCGCTCGTGGATTTCATCCGCCCGATCCCCCAGATCCGCCAGGCGCAAGAGCAGCACTTCCTGCACCCAGCCGGCTGTGATGCGTCGGAACAGCTCCTCCAAATGAGTTCGGGATCCCCAATCGTGCAGGATGGGATCGGCCCCTCGCAACTTGAGCCAGGCCAACTCCTGTTCCGGCAAAGGAGCATGGGAAGGCGTGTAGAGGTAGCCGCAAACGCTCATGGACAAGCCATTCAACTATTGTCACCGCCGCTGCGCCAGAACGGAATCAAGCACCTGGCGAATGTTGCCCTGGGCCTGTTGCAAGTGCTGACGGGCCTCTTGAGCAGAGCACCCCATCAAGGCCACAAGGATCGCGGTTTTCACCTCTCCATCACAAGCCTGCAGCAATTGGGCAGCCGCGGCGGGATCCAGATCGCAGGCCAAAGCCACTATTCGCTCCGCCCGTTGCTTGAGCTTGGCATTGCTGGCCTGGAGATCCACCATTAGGTTGCCATAGGTCTTGCCCAAGCGGATCATCACTCCAGTGGAGATCGTGTTCAACACCAGCTTTTGGGCTGTGCCGGCTTTCATGCGGGTGGATCCGAGGATCACCTCCGGCCCCACCAAAGGGGCAATGGCAATGTCCACCTGCTCGGTTAGCGGGGAAGGGTGATTGCAGGCCAGGCCAATCGTGAGCGCCCCCATGCTCCTAGCGGCTTGGATCCCACCCAGCACATAGGGGGTACGACCGCTGGCGGCAATTCCCACAACACTATCTTGAGCTTGGAGGTGAAGACCCTCCAGCGCGCGGGCAGCCGCTTCTGCGTCGTCCTCTGCACCCTCTACCGCCTGGGTCAGGGCTTTTTCCCCCCCGGCGATCAAAGCCACCACCTGTGCGGGGGAAGTGCCAAAAGTGGGTGGGCACTCAGCCGCATCCAGTACCCCCAGGCGACCTGAGGTTCCTGCCCCGATATAGATCAGCCGCCCGCCGCGACTCATCCGCTGGGCAATGGCATCGATGGCTTGGGCAATCGGCTCCGCCTGAGCAGCCACCGCTTCCGGCACCCGCCGATCCTCAGCGTTGATCCGTTTCACCAGTTCCCAGGTGCTGAGACGGTCGATCTCGGCTGTAGCCGGGTTGGGGCTTTCGGTCAGGGATCCGGGATCCCAAGCCAATTGTGGAGAATCCATAGCAGTGCTTGCTTAGGGGAGAGGGATCCGCCTTCAGGGATCCTACACTTTGTCTTCTCGGATTCTATCGGTGGCAGGGGGCTCTCCTGAGGGAGCAGTGGAGGGAAAAACTGCGCCAACAGCACCACAACAAGGGCAAGGAGCACCAAGCCGGCCCCCTTCGCCAACGTCCATTCAACCAAAACCTCTGCCAGCGGAAACGCAGCGCGGCCATTCTCCAAAGATGCCCCCATCACAAGCGGCGACCAGCCCAAATACGCCTCAGTCGGCAGCCCAACCGGTGAATTGACGAAGGCGAGCGCCGCCCAGTGGCGGTACTCTAGAAGGTGTTCTAAGGACTCCGTCCCGCTACTGCGATGAGTAAGTCCATGCAAGCGATGGCAAGGACTCCGTCCCGCTACCGCGACCAGCCTGCCCTGCGCATCTTGATCGTGCGCCATGGTGAGAGCACCTTTAACCTGGAAAATCGCATCCAAGGCCGCTCCGATCTCTCCCGGCTCACCCCCACTGGAGAAGTGCAGGCGCAGCGTGTAGCCGAGGCCCTGGCCGGGATCCCGTTGGATTGCGCCTATTGCAGCCCCCTGTCTCGCGCCCTCGATACCGCTCGCGTCATTTTGAAAGACCGAGAAGGGATCCCTCTGCACGTTACCGATCAACTGCGGGAGATCGACCTGACGGCCTGGGAAGGGCTGACCTTTGCCGAGGTGCAGGAGAAATACCCCGAAGATTACCACCTGTGGCGGCACCATCCCGACACCCTGGAGCTAGAGGGCCGCTTTCCGGTGCGGGATCTCTGGCAGCAGGCGCAGGGGTTTTGGGAAATGCTGGCTTTCCATCTGCAATCGGCTTCGGGCCCCTGGAACCATGGAGCGGATCCCTCCCCAAGGCAGCCCCTCAATATCCTCATCGTGGGCCACAGCGGCATCAATCGCGCCCTGGTCAGCACCGCCATCGGCCTGGGGCCACACCACTATCACCGCCTTGGGCAGGATAACTGCGCCATCAGCGTTCTCAATTTTCCCGAGGGCCTGCAGGGGCCGCCACAACTGGAATCTCTGAACATCACCGCTCACCTCGGCCAAGCCCTGCCCAAGCGCAAGCAGGGGATGCGCATCTTGCTGGTGCGGCATGGGGAAACCCAATGGAACCGAGAGCGCCGTTTTCAAGGGCAGCGGGATATCCCCCTCAATGCCACCGGGGAGGAACAGGCAGCCAAGGTGGCAGAATTTTTGGCCACTCAACCTCTGCAACTGGCCTTCTCCAGCCCCCTGAAGCGCCCTTGGGCCACAGCCGATGCCATCTGCAGCAACCACAGCAACCTCATTTTGCGCCCAATGCCCGACTTGCAAGAGATCTGCCACGGCGACTGGGAGGGCAAGCTGCAAAGCGAAGTCGAAGCCGAATACCCCGGCGAGCTGGAGCGCTGGCAACGGGATCCCGCCAGTGTGCAGATGCCCAATGGGGAAAACCTTCACCAGGTGTGGGAGCGCACTCGCTCCGCTTGGCAGGAGCTTTTGGCCATCACCGCAGCCCAGTTTCCTCAGGGCACGGCGGTTGTTGTTGCCCACGATGCCATCAACAAGGCGATCATCTGTCAGTTGTTCGACCTTTCCCCCCAAGCCTTTTGGATCTTCAAGCAGGGGAATGGCGCCATTACGGTGATCGACTATCCAGAAGGCAAGGAGGGTGCCCCGGTTTTGAAGGTGTTGAACCTCACCACCCATCTGTCCGGCCAGATCCTGGACTGCACCACTGCCGGAGCTTTGTGAAGATGGGATCCTCTCCTCTCTGCGAGCTAACAGGACGACTAACAGGACAAAATGTGCATCTCCAGGGAGTGCGCCTATTGGATCCCTTGCGCCAGCGGGATGAAGTAACCGATGTGTGGTTGCAAGAGGGTCGCCTGCGGGCCACCGAGCCAGCAGGGATCCCTGCCGATATCCCCACCATCAATGGCTCAGGTTGGGTGGTGGGGCCGGGTTTGCTGGATCTGTATGCCCACAGCGGCGAGATGGTTGGCAGCGATCTGGCCCACAGTCGGGAAACCCTGACCTCTTTGGCTGCAGCGGCTTTGGCGGGAGGCTTTACCCAGGTGGGGCTTCTGCCCACCCCCCTTCCCGGAACCGGCCTATTTCCGGTGCTGGATCGCCCGGAGCACTTGAACCGCTACCCCCGCCAACGTGGGGATCCCCGCTGGCTGCCCTGGGCTGCCCTGAGCGTGGGTGGCCAAGGAGAAACTCCAACCCCCTGGGGAGAACTGGCGCAAGCGGGAGCAGTTGGCTTTGCAGAGGTTCAGCCACTGCGCTCCCTGGCTCTGCTGCGGCGGGCTCTGGAGTATTTGCGGCTGGAGAATAAACCCCTGCTGCTCTGGGCCTGGGATCCCACCTTGGCCGGGCAAGGCAGCCTTTACGAAGGGATCTGGGCGCTGCGCCTGGGGCTGAAAGGGATCCCTGCCAGTGCTGAAACTGCCGCTCTGGCCCGCCTTCTGGAGATGATCAGGAGCGTTCCTTCCCCCCCGCCCGTGCACATCATGCGCCTGAGCCAAGCCCGCAGCCTGGAGCTGATCCAACAGGCCCAAGCAGAAGGACTGCCGGTTACCGCCAGCACCACTTGGATGCACCTGATCTTGTCCGAAGAGGCCGTCCTTGAGCATCGCTACGATCCCCACCTTCGTCTCCTGCCCCCTCTTCCCAGCGCTGGCGACCGGGAGGCTCTGATCGCCGGGATCCGTTCCGGCAACTTGGGGATCGCTACGGATCACCACCCCTACACCTACGAAGAGAAAACCCTGCCCTTTGCCGATGCTCCGCCGGGGGCGATGGGCCTGGAGCTGGCTCTGCCGCTGCTGTGGCACCATTTGGTAGAAACGGGATCCCTGACGGCGCTGCAACTGTGGTCTGCCCTCAGCCTGTACCCGGCCCGCTGCCTAAACCTAGATCCGCCCACCCTCACCCCCCACAGCGACTGGGTGCTGTTTGATCCCACCCACCCTTGGACGGTTTCTGTTGCCACTCTCCACTCCCGATCGCCAGCGACTCCCTGGCTGGAGAAAACCCTGTGCGGCAAGGTGTTGCACACCCATGTCGAGGGTATCCCATCCCGCAGCTCTGCCCCTTGATCCCGAAGAAGGCCGACAAGACCTGTCCGGAGAAAGAGCCAATTCAAAGAGGGGGATCCCTTCCCGCCAGCAGGACGGGGTCCCGAATTCAAAACTCCCCGGCCAGAGCGGCTACACAACGCTCACACAGCTCTGGATGTTCGGCAAATTCCCCCACACGGGTGGAATAGTTCCAGCAGCGCACGCACTTTTGGCCGTCAGCCGGAAAAACAGAGACCTCCAAGCCTTGACCTGAGGTTTTCTCCAGTTCCACCTGTGAGGTGATGAACAAGTAGCGCAACTCGGCAGCCCGCTCCTGCAAAAGAGCGTATAGGCTGGGATCCGCTACCTTCAGGATTACCTTGGCCTCGGTGGAAGCGCCGATGGGCTTAAAGGACTCCGTCCCGCTAACGCGACCGGTACGGGCTTGCTCCAGAGCCTTGTTCACCTCTTGGCGCACCTCTCGCAGCTGCTCCCAAATGGCCGCCAACTGGGGATCCCGCCAGTGCTCCGGCAGCTTCATCCACCCCCCCTCAAACACCGAACGGGTGGGCTTGGGATAGGGCAGATGGCTCCAAATCTCTTCGGCCAGGTGGGAGAGAACGGGGGCGATGGCCTTGGCCAAGTTCTCCAGCAACAGGGAGAGCACCGTTTGACATTGGCGCCGCCGTAGACTTTGGGCATGGCTAATGTAGAGGCGATCCTTGGCAATATCCAGGTAAAAGTTGGAGAGATCCACCACACAGAAGTTCTGAATCGCCTGGAAAAAGCGGTAGAACTGATAGCTGGCAAAAGATTCGCCGATCTCGGATCCCACCTCGTGCAGGCGGTGCAAAATGTAGCGGTCTAGCTCCGTCAAGGCTTCAAAAGGAACGGCATCCTGAGTTGGATTGAAGTCGTAGAGGTTGCTCAGCAAAAAGCGAGCTGTGTTGCGGATTTTGCGATATACATCCGCCATTTGCCCAAGAATGGTCTTACCCAGCGGCACATCCCCGGAGTAGTCCACACTGGAGACCCACAGGCGCAGCACATCCGCCCCGTAGGCGGGATCCGTCTGGGGATCTTTGCCGCCGTTAATTAACACCAGCGGATCGATGACATTGCCCAGGGACTTGCTCATTTTCTGGCCTTTCTCGTCCAGCACAAACCCATGGGTGAGCACCGCCTTGTAGGGGGCATGGCCGTTGACGGCCACGGAGGTAAGCAAACTGGATTGGAACCAGCCCCGGTGTTGGTCGGAGCCCTCCAAATACAGATCCACCGGGTAGCCCAACCCCTGCGCCTTGGCCACTGCCGCCCAGGAAGAGCCGGAGTCAAACCACACGTCCATGGTGTCCATCCCTTTGCGGTAGGTGCGGCCATTGTGGCGGTACTTCTCCGGCAGCAACTCCTCCACCGGGCGCTTCCACCAGGCGTCGGATCCCTCTTGGGCGAAGATGGCCTTGATGTGGTCGAGGGTCTCGGCGGTGAGCAAGGGCTCGCCGGTTTCTTCGTCGTAAAAGACGGGGATGGGCACACCCCAAGCCCGCTGGCGGGAAATACACCAATCCGAACGCTCCGACACCATAGCGGTGATGCGGTTTTCCCCGATGGCCGGGATCCATTTCACGGTTTTAATGGCCTGCAGGGCCAGCTCCCGGAAGCCAGCTACAGACGCAAACCACTGCTCGGTGGCCCGGAAAATCGTTGGCTCTTTCGTGCGCCAGTCGTAGGGATATTTGTGGTTGTAGGGCTCTTCCTTGAGCAAAGCCCCCGCAGCCTGCAGAGCCTGGATGACAGCAGCATTGCCGCTGGTCTCCGGCTTCTTGGAGAGCACATCCAACCCGACGAACTGGGATCCGGCCTCGGCGGTAAATCTCCCCTGATCGTCCACAGGGCTGAGAATGGGCAGACCATACTTTTGGCCGGTTTTGAAGTCATCTTCCCCATGCCCCGGAGCTGTGTGCACAATGCCGGTGCCGGACTCGGTGGTGACATAGTCCCCCAGCACGCAGAGGCTGGCGCGGTCAAAGAGGGGGTGCCGTCCTTGACTGTATTCCAGGGCGGATCCCGGCAGGGTGGCCTTGATCTCCAGAGGCGTCTCCAGAACCTTCTCCAGCCGCTCCCGCAGATCGGCGGCGATCAACAGCAGGCCGAAGCGGGGAGACTCCACCACTGCATAGGTGAGCTTGGGGTTAAAGCAGAGAGCCAGGTTGGCCGGGATCGTCCAAGGGGTGGTGGTCCAGATGGCTGCCCGCAGGCCCGGCATGAAAGGCTCCAAAACCGGCTGCGCCGCCGGACTCAGGCTCTGTAGCGGAAAGGCCACGTAGATGCTGGGGGAGATGTGGTTGTCAGGGTACTCCAGCTCCGCTTCCGCCAGAGCCGTCTGGGAGCTGGGGCTCCAGTGGACGGGTTTGAGGCCGCGGTAGATGTAGCCCTTGAGGGCCATTTGTCCAAACACCTCAATCTGTGCGGCTTCGTACTCCGGCGACAGCGTCAGGTAGGGCCGATCCCAGGATCCCCATACCCCCAGGCGCTGAAAACTGGCCCGCTGCACATCAACGTAGTGCAGGGCGTACTCCTTGGCTTTTTGTCGCAGCTGCAGAGGGGTGAGGTTTTCCCGCTCCTGCGGGGTGAGGCTTTGCAACACTTTCAGTTCGATGGGCAGGCCGTGGCAATCCCAGCCGGGCACGTAGCGCACCTTGCGCCCCTGCAGGATGTGGTACTTGTTGACGATATCCTTGAGGATCTTGTTGAGGGTGGTGCCCATGTGGATATCGCCATTGGCGTAGGGCGGTCCATCGTGCAGGACAAAGGGATCCCCAGGATTGTGGTCGGCAAGGCGCTGGTAGATTTGCTCTTCCTGCCAAAAGGCTTGAATGGCGGGTTCTCTCTTGGCGGCCTCTGCCCGCATGGGAAACTGAGTTTGGGGCAGGTTGAGGGTACTTTTGTAGTCCACGGCAACTCGAGCCAACTAGAGGGCGTCCTTCTATCCTACGCTGTTGCCTTATCCTCAGCAGTCCATCCCTCACCCCTCTTGTGGGACAGGGGATCCGAAGCCCACGGTCACCCAGAGCGCCTGGAGCTCTCAAACGGCTCCAACAAACCACCGCATGAACTCCCTGATCGAGAAAACAAGAAAAGATTTGTGCTAGTCTCAGGATGTCGTTGAGTAAGGGAGGTTCCTGCGGATGCCAGATAGTAGTAGTTCTAAGGGTCGTCAAGTTGGGTTCAGCCGGCTGTGCGCCGGGGCTGTTCTCTAACGGTCTGAACTTAGATCCTTCAGTCTGCTGAAGAGTCTTCGCGTTCTGGCTCGCTTGGAGTTCCTCCCGGCAGTCAGGTTCCAGTTGAAGGCCCGCTAGACCGCTCTTTCCCTGACCGCCTGTTGTTGCCTTGGGGGTGGGAGAGAGCGGATAGTTTTGCAGATAGCTGTAGCGGGGCTTGGAATGGACGGGCGTCTGAAGATGCCAATGTTTCTTGAGGTTGGGTCCTTTCAAGACACCTCGACCCAACCTTTCGAGACCCCTCGGGATTGTTCGGTCAATTGCTGGCAGGAGTGGGGCGATCCACCACCGGAGCACCAAGGGAGTCGCCGCTATCGCAACCGCTCAAAAATAGGGCCAGCACCAGAAAGCAAACAAGCTGAGGGGCGCATAGTTTCCCATCTTAACAAGCTCAACTGCCTGTCCAGATTACCCCAGAGCCATTCCTCATCATCCTGAAGATTTCCTAAGGGACGGTGGGGATGGCCAGGGATCCCTCCAGAGCCAAGCGATCGCTGACGATAAGACGCCGGCTCTCCAGCGTGATGCCGGTTTGGTTAACCAACATCACAGAAATCCACTCAGAACGGGGTTCTTGCGGAGCATCTGCCTGTAGGAAGATCCCTCCGGCCTGTAGGGGTTCGAGAGCAAACGAAGTCACCTCTGGGTAGCCCGCCCCGGCAACGGGTTGTTCGGCAACGGCGCCCAACAGCAAAGAGTGGGTGAGAGGCTCTGCCACAATCGCCTGCAGCGAATAGGTGGATCCCGGTTTGACCACCTCCGGCAGGTTCAAGGTGACGGTGGGAGGGGCAGATCCAGAGGTGAGGGTGCTGGCCTCCCGCAGCACTTCTTGGTCAATCAACAGCAGTTGTCCGGGATTGGCTGGATCCGGGCGATAGCGATTGCGCACCAGGGCAGAGGCTTCTACCTGAAAGTCCCCCCGCACCGAGGATTGGGATCCCTCTACTTGGCTGAGAATATCCGCAACAATCTCAGGGCCCACCTGCCGCCAGGAGAGGATCTGGGCCGAATAGGTGAGCTTGGGATGAGAGCTCCACAGCTTGCGGATGGCACCTTCCACCTCTTCCCGGTCCAGCCCATCTCGGTGGCGGAAGTCGGGGCTGTAGCCGGCCATCACCCCTGGCAAATCCCGCCGGTTGGCGGCGGCCACCTGCTGGCTTAGCCACTCCACCAGGGCGGCTGGCGGTGGGCTGGAAACTTGCCGCTGGATCCCACTTTCTAGGGGCATCGGGGCAGCTTGGGCCCAAGCCGAGGACTCCGTCCGGCTGACGTGACCGGCTGTCAATCCAAGGGGGATGCTCCAGCTCACGGCCAGAGCAAGGGGCCAAAGCAGTTGCGGAAAGTTAGATCGGGATTTCAAGCCATGGGCCTCCAGCCGGCAAATCTGGATCCCAGTCTAGCCTTAGGGCAGTTGGGATCCCAAAGTCCAGACCAGATAAGATCGATTGGAATAAGCTTTGGCTCATAGCGCCTGTTCTCCATGGCTCCCCAGCACTCTCCAGCTTTCTTGGCCCTGGTCAACGAGGCCAAAAGCCGCATCCAAGAACTGACAGTCGAGCAGGTCAGGCAAAAACAACTGCAAGGGGATCCCTTCTATTTTGTGGATGTGCGGGAAGAGTCGGAGTGGCAAGCCGGCCACGCTGCCGGAGCCATCCACTTGAGCAAAGGGATCATTGAGCGGGACATCGAGAGGGTGATCCCCGACAAAGAAGCGGAGATCGTCCTGTACTGCGGCGGCGGGTTTCGTTCGGCGTTGGCAGCCGATAATCTACAGAAAATGGGCTATCGTCGGGTGATCTCGATGGATGGGGGCATGCGGGCTTGGCGGGAAGCGGGTTTTCCTGAGGAGCGCTAGAGCTGGCGGATTTCTTCCCTCACCCATAGGAAGAGGGAGGTATTGGCTGCTATCTGGCTGCTATCTGAAATGGCCGACCACTGAAGGCGGGAAGTGGGGGCGGCCCAACCTTGTTTAGAATGGCGATAGCCTGGCCGTTTAGCTTTACCCCTCTGCCATGCTCCAAACCCTGCCCCGCCTGGATGTTGCTGCCCGTTTGCAGCAGTTGCGCCAGCTTCTGCGAGAACAAGATCTGGATGGCTTTTGGGTTCCCTCTGCCGATGAGCATCTCAATGAGTATTTGCCGGAACATCGCAAGCGGCGTCAGTGGATCACAGGCTTTACCGGCTCGGTGGGGGATGCCTTGATCACCCGGGACAGGGCTTGGCTGTGGGTAGATCCCCGCTATCACGAACAGGCGGAGCGGGAGGTGGATCCCAATCTATTGACAGTGATCAAAGGAGGTCTGCCGAATCAGCCCAGCCTGATGGAGATTGTGGAAGAGCTGGGATCCGGCTTTCGCCTGGGGGTGGATCCCTTTACGGTGGCGGTGGCCACCTATCGCCAGTTGCAGGCCCATGCCCAAGCGGGAGGGGTGCTCTTGATCCCGGTCATGGAAAACTTGGTGGATAAGCTGGCTCAGGGATCCGCTCCTGTCGCTCCCTTTGACCGGCCCATTGACTCGGTACCCACCCACCTAAGCGGGGCCACCCCTGCAGAAAAGCTGGCCCAAGTCCGGCAGGAGATGCGCCGCAAGCGGGTGGGACTGTTGCCCCTGACCAAATTGGATCAGGTGGCCTGGCTGTTTAACCTGCGGGGATCCGACATCCCCTACAACCCAGTGTTTTGGGCCTATGCTTTGGTCAGCCTAGATAGAGCGGCTCTATTCACAGATCTGGAGCGGCTCAGTCTCCCATCTCGGCAATTTCTGGCAGAAGCCGGGGTGGAACTCTGGCCCTACGAGACCTACAGCCAACAACTGCCCCAATGGGCCAAGAGCTATGCGCCGGTGGGCTTGGATCCCAAGCAGACCACCCAGGGCACTCAAGAGCTGCTGCAGGATGCGAGCTGCCGCGAGCTGGAGCACCCGGTGGAAGCCCTCAAGGCCGTGAAAAACCCCACCGAGCTGGAGCAAATGCGCCGCGCCAACCACAAGGCCAGCCGGGCCAAGATTCGCACCCTGGCCTGGATCGACCGGCAAATCCAACAGGGGATCCCCATCAGCGAAGCCGATGTGGCCGCCATCATGGAGGCCCATTACCGGGAGGAAGGGGAGTGGGTGGGCCTGAGCTTTAACACCATTGCCGGCGCCGGCGCCAACAGCTCCATCATCCACTACAGCACTCCGGATCCCCAGAAGCGCCTGCAACCGGGAGAACTGTTCCTTTTGGACTCCGGATCCCACTACTTGGGGGGCACCACCGACGATACCCGCACCGTTTGGATTGGCCAGGAGCCGGCGGATCCCTTGTGCAAGCGGCGCTATACCGAGGTGCTCAAGGCCCACATTCAATGCGCCCGCCAGATCTTCCCCCCCGACACCTATGGAGTCTCGTTGGATGGGATCGCCCGCTCTACCCTTTGGCAGGTCGGGCTGGATTACGGCCATGGCACCGGCCACGGTGTCGGCGCCTTTTTGAATGTCCACGAGGGGCCCAACGGGATCCACCGCCGCGCCAACACCCCTCTCAAGGTGGGCATGATCAACAGCATCGAGCCGGGCTACTACCAGCCGGGATGGGGTGGGATCCGCCTGGAGAACCTCTACGAGGTGATTGCCATTCCCGAGCCCGAGGGCTGGATGGGCTTTCGCTCCCTAACTTGGATCCCTTTTGATGGGCGCTTAATCGATTGGGAACTGTTGAACGAGGCGCAGCGAGCCTGGCTGGACGAGTATCACCGGCAGGTTTACGTCATGCACTACGCCACCTTGCCAGAACAGGATGCCGCCTGGCTAAAATGCGCCTGCGGACTGAGCTGATGTACTCGCGCAAGCGTTGCGCGGCGATTACAAATCCCCTGGCAAAGAACGCAGGAAGGATCCCCGCAGTTGACCACATGCGGCATTGCCATCCAAGCCACGGGTTTGGCGCACGGTGGCCCGCACTTGGTGCTGTTCGAGCTGGCGGACGAACGCTTTGACTCGTGCCGGGTGGGGGCGTTGATAGTCGGCTCCAGAGATGGGGTTGTAAGGGATCAGGTTCACGTGCAGTTGCACCCCTGACCGGCTGGCCTGCTGCAGCAATTGCGCCAGTTGGCGGGCATGAATGGGCAGATCGTTGACCCCCGACAGCAGGGTATATTCAAAACTGACTCGCCGCCCGGTGCGCAGCATGTAGTCACGGCAATCCTGGATCAGAGCATCCAGAGGGTAGTGGGCTGCCGAGGGGATCAACTGCTGCCGCAGATCTTGATTGGGGGCATGCAAGCTGACGGCCAGGGTAACTTGCAGATCCTGCTGCGCCAGCCAGGCAATTTGCCGGGGTACGCCCACCGTCGAGAGGGTGATGTGCCGTTGGCCGATGCCGATATCTCGATTCAGGCTACGGATGGCTTGCACCACCGTATCGCGGTTGAGCAGAGGTTCCCCCATGCCCATAAAGACCACGTGGCTGACGCGACGGCCAAAATCTTCCTGCACCGTCAACACCTGATCCAAAATCTCGTGCAGCTCTAGGTTGCGTCGGTAGCCCATCTTGCCGGTGGCACAGAAATCGCAGGCCATCGGGCAGCCCACCTGAGAAGAGACACAGACCGTCAGACGCTTGGCCGTTGGGATCCCTACCGTTTCGATCAACTGCCCATCCGCCAACCCCAGCAGAAACTTCACAGTACCATCGCGGGCCTCTGTCCGCTGCACAATGCGCGAGCGTCCCACCGGGTAGCTTTGCACCGCCTCTCGCCAAGCTTTGGGAAACACCGTCACCTGTTCCAGGGAGCGGATCCCTTTTTGATAGATCCAAGCATGCAGTTGTTGCCCGCGATAGGCCGGCTGTCCTTGGGCAACCGCCCAGTCTTTCAGAGCAGACAAGGACTGCCCCAGCAGGGGAATGGGTAGGGCCGACATAAATCCATCTCAAAAGCACAGGAGTCTGGCTCCTTCACTCTAGCCTGTCCCCGTGACCCAATCTCCTTCAGTCCAGTGGAAGTGATAAAATGGGGTGCCGTTGCCGGATGTTGAAGTGCTGGTCGTCATCGACAACTACGACAGCTTCACCTACAACCTGGTGCAGTATCTGGGGGAGTTGGGAGCCCAGCTACAGGTTTTTCGCAATGACCAGCTCTC
Organism: Thermostichus sp. MS-CIW-25; assembly: GCF_054060015.1. NCBI lineage: Bacteria > Bacillati > Cyanobacteriota > Cyanophyceae > Thermostichales > Thermostichaceae > Thermostichus > Thermostichus sp. MS-CIW-25. The sequence continues at coordinate 81,307 of NZ_JBSSCS010000003.1, read as the reverse complement.
CGTTGACGACCTGCGCCGCATGCAGCCGCAAGCGGTGGTCATCTCTCCTGGGCCAGGGCGGCCAGAAGATGCCGGGATCTCGCTGGAGTTGATTCGGGAGCTGGGGCCAGAGCTGCCGATCCTGGGCGTTTGTCTGGGGCACCAGTGCATTGGGCAGGTCTACGGTGGTCAGATCGTGCGCGCACCTGAGCTGATGCATGGCAAAACCTCGCTCATTTACCATCGAGGGGTGGGAGTGTTTGAGGGGTTGAGCCAGCCTTTCACGGCCACCCGCTACCACAGCTTGGTGATCGAGCCTTCTACGTGTCCTGACGAGCTGGAGGTGACGGCCCAAACCAGCGATGGGATCATCATGGGGGTACGCCACCGCCGCTATCCCCATGTTCAGGGCGTGCAGTTCCACCCGGAGAGCATCTTGACCGCCGAGGGCAAGCGCTTGTTGAGCAACTTCCTGCGCAGCGCCCAGGCCTTAACTGCTGCTCAGCCCAATGCTTCGCAAGTATCCCAGGAATCTGTTGCCGTTGTTACATCGGGGATCCCCACTCCATGAAGCGTCGCCAGCTTCTGCAAGCCAGCGCCGGGCTGCTGGGATCGATGGCCGTGAACCTGGCCAGAGGGCGCAAAGCGGGCGCTCAGACTGCTCCCGTACACAGTTCGGAAACGCCAACAACCCCAGGGTCTATAGAGTTCACCCCCGGCTCGAGCTTGGAGGGGCTGCAACTGACTTGGCTGCACCACAGTTGTGTTTTGTTCGAGGGGGAAGGCCAACGGTTTCTGGTCAACCCGTTTCGTCCGGTGGGCTGTACGGCTGGCTATCCTGCCCCACGAGTTGCTGCCGATCTGGTGTTGCTCAGCAGCCGCTTGTTGGATGAGGGCGCTTTGGATGTGGTGCCCGGCAACCCAAGGGTGCTGTTTCAGCCGGGAGACTATCTGATTGACGGGATCCGGGTGCAAGGAGTACGCATGCCCCGTGGCCCTCGCTTTGGCGTAAACGTGGGTTGGCGCTGGCGCATGGCTGGGATCGACATTGTCCATTTGGGAGGGGCGCTGCAGCCAATTACGCGGGAGCAGTCCATCCTGCTTGCTCGTCCCGACCTGTTGCTGGTGCCGGTGGGGGGTGGGCCGAAAAATTACGATCCTGCCGGGGCCAAGGCGGCCATTGAGGCGCTGCAGCCGAAGTTGGTCATCCCCACCATGTATCGCACGGCCGCCGCCGAGGAATCCCAATGCGAGCTGCTGCCGCTGCAGGAGTTTTTGCGTCTCTTCCCCGCTGCTGCCGCGCAACCTGCCCTCAGCAACCCGTTGCTGCTCTCGGCCCAGGCTCTGCCCAGGCAGGGGCTCGCCATCCTTTTCTTTGAGGAATAGGGCTATGCGAGGTCAGGTCCTAAAAATCGCTGTCGGACTGGGATCCCTGCTAGTGGGGGGTCTGGGATTCTATGGATACTCCCTACCAGAAGATCCACAAGCCTTGGCCCAAGCCAACCCGCTGCGGCTGCAACTGGCTCTCTGGCTGGGGAAAGACGCCAACGCCGTCGATGAGCGGGGCAAGACAGCCCTGTTTTTCGTGGAGAGCGGCCTCAACGCCCGTCTTTTGCTGGCAGCGGGGGCGGATCCCAATCGACCGGACTATGGGGGAGCCAGCCCCTTACACCAAGCCGCTCGCCTGGGCAACCCTGAGGTTACGAAAGCCCTGCTCCAGGGAGGGGCGGAGGTGAACGCTCGCTTTGGTGCCGGTGGCCTTCCCCTACATTTTGCCGCTTGGTCCGGCAACCCAGAGGTCGTTCGGCTGCTGCTGGAACATGGCTCCGAGATCGACGAGCCGGACGGCTACGGCCTCACGCCCCTGCGCATTGCCCAGGATCTGCGCCGCTGGGAAGCTGCAACCCTGTTGTCCCGCTGGCCCCGCTCCGCCTCAACCGACGGGCATACAGATTGATTCCCCTTCTCTACCACCCCAGCACCCAGGCGAAGATCAAAGGCGCCACGATGGTGGCATCCGACTCGATGACAAATTTGGGGGTGTCGATCCCCAATTTGCCCCAGGTGATCTTCTCATTGGGCACTGCCCCCGAGTAGGAACCGTAGCTGGTGGTGGAGTCGCTGATCTGGCAGAAATAGCCCCACAGGGGTACGCCCTGGCGACCCAGATCTTGATGGAGCATGGGCACCACACAAATGGGGAAATCCCCAGCAATGCCGCCGCCAATTTGAAAGAAGCCAATGGAGCACTCCGCCGAGGTGTGCGTGTACCAGTCCGCCAGGTGGATCATGTACTCGATCCCTGTGCGGACGGTATGCACATTGCGGATCTCACCCGTGATGCAGTGGGCGGCATACATGTTGCCGGTGGTGGAGTCTTCCCATCCCGGCACATAGATGGGCAAGTTGGCCTCCATAGCGGCGTAAACCCAAGAATCCCGGGGATTAATTTGGTAGTAGGGCTCCAGCCGGCCGCTGCGCAGGATGCGGTAGATAAACTCGTGCGGGAAGTAGTGTTCCCCGGCCTGGTCGGCAGCCATCCACTCTTCCAAGAGGGCTTTTTCTAGGCGCCGCATCGCCTCCTCTTCGGGAATGCAGGTATCGGTTACCCGGTTCAGGTGCCGCTCCAGCAGCTCCTGCTCCTGCTGCGGGCTAAGATCGCGGTAGTGGGGCACCCGCTCGTAGAACTCATGGGCGATGAGGTTAAAGATGTCCTCTTCTAGGTTGGCGCCGGTGCAGGAGATGGCGTGCACCTTGTTCTGCCGGATCATTTCCGCTAGGGAAAGGCCCAGCTCTGCTGTGCTCATGGCACCGGCCAAGGTCACCATCATCTTGCCGCCCTTTTCCAGGTGAGCACAATAACCTTTGGCTGCATCCAGCAGCGCGGCTGCGTTGAAGTGGCGAAAATGATGTTGGATAAATTGGCTGACGGGGCTGTTGGTCACGATTTTTCCGGTCACTCTGACCTGGTGAAGCACGATTTTCTAGTCTATCAACTTTAGGGGCGCTGACAAGCTTTGCTTGGGGATACCTTTATCGGTATTGGCAACCATTCCCCTGCAGGTCGGCTGGAGCAGGTTGCGTTGCGAAGCCGGGATCCCATACCGGTTCTCACCCGGCCTTGGCTGAGACAAAGGGATCGCCTGCCCATGTCAGAATGGTGGCGAATCACCGCCCTATATCCGTTCACGCTATCTGTTCACGTTGGGTTCATGCCTCCTGTCAGCACTGTCGAGCCAGCCGAGCCCATTGCCGAAGTCCAATCTCCTGAGCTGGCTTCTTCTCCTGCCGAGCCATTGCCTGGCGCTGTGGACATGTCAGTGCCAACAACGACCGGGATCTCTATGGGATCCCTGCGGCGCTGGTGGGCGCGATGGAAGCAAAAACTGCGGTTGGAAACTCAGTTGCTCTTTGTGGCAACGCTGGTGGTCTCCTTGGTGGTGAGCAGTTTCACCTTCTGGGCCGTCAGCACCGTGCAGCAGGATGCCCGCTTCAACGAGGCCCGCTTTGGCCGGGATCTGGGGTTGCTTTTGGCGGCCAATGTTGCCCCTCTAATTGCGGAAGATCGCATTGGCGAAGTCGCCCAACTGTCCCGCCAGTACTTTGAGAGCACCAGCAGCATCCGCTATTTGCTCTACGCCGATCCCGAAGGAAACATCTACTACGGGATCCCGTTTTCCAACCAAGAGGTGAAAACCTCCCTCAGCCTCACCCGTCGCATGCAACTGCCGGACAATCGCCCCCCTGCTGAGGGCCAACCGCTGGTGCGCACCCACCTCACTCCTGCCGGGCGGGTGACGGATATTTTTGTCGGCATCTATCATCAGGGCCGCTTTTTGGGCACCCTCGGCTTGGGCATCAATCCCAATCCCGCCCTGGTGCGCTCCACCCAGCTGGCGCGGGAGGTCTCGATCGGGGTGTTTTTGGCGGTGTGGGTCTTGGCCATCCTGGGATCGGTGGTCAATGCCCTCACCATCACCTACCCCATCAAAGAACTGGTCAAGGGCGTCCAGGAGATCACCAAAGGTAACTTCAAGCAGCGCATCGACCTGCCCTTCGGGGGAGAGCTGGCCCAGCTCATCGACAGCTTTAACGAGATGGCGGAGCGGCTGCAAAGCTACGAAGAGCAAAACATCGAGGAACTGGCTGCCGCCAAAGCCAAGTTGGAGACCTTGGTCTTCTCCATCGTCGATGCTGCCATTTTGCTGGATGCCGAGTTGCGGGTGCTGCTGCTCAACCCTGCCGCCTCCCGCATGTTTGGCTGGGAAGGGGATCCCGTTTTGGGCAAACCCCTGCCGGAGCTGTTGCCGGAGGATCTGCAGCAGCAACTGGCCCGCCCCCTGATGCAAATTGCCCGCGGGGATCAAGAAGCAGAGGAAGTTCGCGTCAACCTCACCGGCCCTACCAAGCGCGTCATTCGCATCCTGCTTTCGCCGGTGTCGGATCCGCGGCGGCAAAATCTCAAGGGGATCGTGATGACGGTGCAGGACATCACCCGCGAGGTGGAGCTCAACGAAGCCAAGGCTCAATTCATCAGCAACATCAGCCACGAGCTGCGCACCCCCCTCTTCAGCATCAAGTCTTTTATCGAGACCCTCTACGAGTACGGCGAGCAGATGTCCTCGGCGGAGCGGCTGGACTACCTGGAAATTGCCAACCGCGAAACCGATCGCCTCACCCGCCTGGTCAACGATGTTTTGGATTTGTCTCGTCTGGAATCGGGCAAGCAGTACCACTTTGAAGGTGTCGACATCGCGGCAGTGATCGAGCAAACGCTGCGCACCCATCACCTGCAGGCCCGCGACAAAGGGATCCAGTTGCGCAAATTCGTTGATCCCGATCTGCCTTTGGTGTGGGGCAACTACGATCTGCTGCTGCAGGTGATGACCAATCTCCTGGGCAATGCCCTCAAGTTCACCCCCTCAGGGGGCCTGGTGACGGTACATGCCCACCTGGTGGTTCAGGCGGATGGATCCCCGCAAGCGGTGCGGGTGGCAGTGGCCGATACGGGCATTGGCATTGCCCCAGAGGATCAAGAGCGGATTTTCGACCGCTTTTTCCGTGTCGAGAACCGGGTCCACACCCTAGAGGGCACCGGCCTGGGGTTGGCCATCGTGCGCAACATCCTGGAGAAACATCGAACCCGCATCTGCCTGGAGAGCAAGCTAGAACAGGGATCCACCTTCTGGTTCGACCTGCACCTGTACACTGAAGAGGGACCGCTGGAGTTCGAGGTTCAGCCAGCCGAGACGGATCCCCCCAGTTGCTGCTGGCGGGAGCATGCCTCTAACCCCCAAAACCCTGAACTTTGCTGAATTTACTGAGCTTTAGGCGGTTTGGCAAAAGTCATTGAGAGGGATATAGTAGACCAAGTTTCCCCCTGATCCTTGAGTCCACCGCAACGGTTGCCGGGAAGTGAAGGGGCAAAGCGCTCGGGGGGTATTCCTCAGGGCTTTGCGGGATACCGCCTTCCTGTTTGGACTCCGTCCCGCTGACGCGAACAGAGATAGGCAGGATGCGATCGCTTCTTTCCTGAACCATGTTCAGGAGAGTTCAGCGTGAATGTATCAGCACTCCCATCAACGCTGAGGATATGAAGGGCATACCGGCCATTTTTTGGGGGTTGGGCCTCAGTTTCGCATTTTTGTGCCACACTGGTGACCTCTACCACCACCACAGGGGGGCTGGGCAACCCGCTGTTGGCCACCGGCGAAAACGTCACTTCTCTGCTGCTGGCGGTGGTGGCGGTGCTGTTGATGGGTTGGCTCGTGCGCTGGCTGGGCAAACGGGCGTTGAAACTGGGGTTCCGCAGCAGAAATGCCGCTCCCAAGTCTCAGGGATCCCCGCCGAGGGCTGTTCTACACTGGAGAAGGTCTTAACTGGATGGTTTTGCCATGCCCCCTCGCTGGCCCCGTAAGCCCACCCGTCGGGATCCCGAATTTCGCAAGCTGGATGATCGCTATACCTATGCCGCCCACCTGTCTGTTTTCCTCTGTAGCGGGTCTGGGCTGGTGTTTTTTCAGCAACTGTACCGCGCGGATTGGCCGTGGCTGGTGCCCCTGTTGGGCTGGTGGGCTTTGGGGCTAGGGATCCACAGCTTCTGGATCTTTTTTGTGGCCCGCTATCCCGTCGAGGCCGGCTTTGGGGAGCTCACTCCCGGCGCGCACGAAAACCCAACAGCCGCGGAGACGGATCCCTCCAGAGCCAGCTAGGACTTAGAGAGGGGATGATCCCCTTGCTCCTGTTCTCAGCCAGGGGAGGTAGAAGCTCCACCTGGTCGCCGCTGCCGCCGCAGCAGCAGGGGGGAGAGGTCGCTCTCGTCGTAAATATCCCCCACCAGCTCCTCCAAAATGTCCTCCAGCGTGATCAGGCCGGTGGTGCCGCCGAACTCATCCACCACAATCCCCAGGTGTTGGCGAGAGCGCAGCATTTCCTTGAGCAACAAGCTGACCCGCTTGGTGTCCGGCACAAAAAAAGGCGGTGCCATCGCCTGGGTCACTTCGGCATTGCCTTTTTGATCGAGATAGCGCAAGGCTTGCTTGAGGTGGATAATGCCGACGATCTCGTCCTTGGATTCTCCCTGCACGGGGATGCGGGAGTAGCCCGTTTCCAAACAGAGCTTCACCACATCCTGCAGTGTTTTGTCGTGGGAGATGGTCTCCATTTTAACTCTGGGCTTGGCCACGTCCCGCGCCTGCAGCAAGTCCAAAGCCAAGGCCCCACGGAACAGCCGCCGTTTTTGCCAATCCAGCAGCCCCCGCTGCCCCAACACATCGATCAGCAGCTCCAAATCCTTGAGAGAAGCGGTGGCCGTCAGGGGGGAGAATTCCAATAGATTGAAGAGCCTGCTGACAACCCACTCAAAAGCGTCGCTAAAAGGGCGCAACAGCACCGATAGGACATGAACAGGCCGCACCACCCAGCGGAACACCCCTAGCGGATGGCTCACCGCTAAAGACTTTGGGGCTACTTCTCCAAAGAGGAGCACCACAATTGTGGTGGGCACGGTGGCGGCCAAAGCTCCAATCTGGGTTCCCAACAGTTCAATGGAGAGGGTTGTGGCCAAAGCGGCAATGCCGATGTTGACAAAGTTGTTCACCAGCAACAGGGTGGTGATCAGCCGCGAGCGCTGTTGTTGGGCCAGTCGATACAAGCCCTGTGGATCCCCTTGTTCTTCGATCAGAGATTCCAGGCGCAGGTTGTCCATGGCCGTGATGGCGGTTTCGGCCCCAGAGCAAGCTCCTGAGAGGAGCAGCAGAAAGGCCAAGAGGAAGACATTAACCATAGCGCTCCGTTCGCGACGGCGGAACGGGATACAGGTAGCATTGGCTCATCGAGAGAAAAGCGGGTCGGCCTATTTCCATCATCAACGGGATCCCCTCCGGCACCTCAACACCTCGGTGGTTTTGCCAAAGTTCATCACTCAACCCATAGCTCGGCATCCGTGCCCCCTCATCAACTGCATCTTCAACGAAAATCTTCAATGAGAAATGAGAGAGGGATCAAGCTGTTCAAACCGGCCAGCTCCCTGAAAATCATGCGGAAATCTGACTTGTCCCGTTGATTTAGTCTTGATTGAGTCAAAGCTACTGATCTAAACGGGCCGGGCCAGATCGCTCCAAAAGTTGCCGGTACAACATGACAATCTTGTCTTGCACCTCGGATTGGCTCAGGTGATCTGTGTCGATCAAGATGGCATCGGGGGCAGGCCGCAAGGGAGAGATGAGCCGTTCGCTGTCGCGGCGATCCCGCTGCTCGATTTGCGCTTTCAATTCTTCGAGAGGCACCATTTGCCCTTGGGCTTGGAGTTGGTGTTGCCGACGCTGCGCCCGCTCCCCAACAGAAGCGGTCAAGAAAACCTTCAGCTCTGCATCAGGAAAGACGTGGGTGCCGATATCCCGCCCCTCCAAGACAGCACCGCCATCCCGGCCAATGCTGCGTTGCCGCTTCACCAGCTCCTGGCGTACTCCCGGCACTGCCGCCACGTGAGAGACCCAGCGGGTCACTTCCGGAGAGCGAATGGCCTGGGTAATTTCTTCGCCATCGGCCCAGATGCGGGTCGGCTCTGTCGAAGAGGTGCCACTTTGCAGGGTGAGCTGGGTTTGGGCGGCCAGTTGGGTGAGTTGCTCGGCATCGTCCAAAGGGATCCCCCGTTGCAGTGCCAGCCAGGTGATGGCTCGATACATGGCCCCCGTGTCCAAGTACAAAAGCTGCAGCTGGGCGGCTACTGCCCGCGCCACGGTGGATTTTCCGGCTCCAGCCGGGCCGTCGATGGCAATCAGCGGGCGACGCGGGGGAGAGGTCGTGCCGGAAGAGGGCGGTGCCGCATGCTGGACTCTCTCCGGCGAGGGATCCCCTTGCTCCGGGGAAAGGAGCAGGTTGTCGATCAGGCGAGTCTGCCCCACATAGGCAGCAATGGCCAGCAGGCCCTTGTCTTCCACCCGCGGCAGCGGCTGTAGCGTTTGGGGATCCACCAATTCCAGGTACTGCAGTTGCAGCTCTGGGGTATGCTCCAGCTCAGCACGGGCGGCGGCAAGGATCCCTTCTGCTGAGGGATCCCCGGCCTGCCAATGGTCATATCCCCGACGCAAGGCCCGGTACAGCCCGGCAGCCACCTGTCGTTCAGCAGCAGAAAGGTAGCGGTTGCGGGAGCTACAGGCGAGGCCATCGGCTTCTCGCACCGTGGGGCAGGGAACAATCGTGGTGGGTATTTGCAGATCCCGAACCAAACGCTGAATGATCGCCAGTTGCTGGGCGTCTTTTTGGCCGAAGTAGGCCCGCTGCGGCTGCACCAGGTTCAGCAGTTGCAGCACAATGGTGGCTACACCGCGAAAGTGGCCAGGTCGGTGGGGGGCGCAGAGGGTCTGCAGAAGGGATTCGGGGGGCATGACCCAGGTGCGGTCGCTTCCGGTTGCGGGGTCGGCTCCCATCTCTTGCGGGTCAGGGGCAAAGACCACATCCACACCTGCTGCCTCGCACAAGGCCCGATCCCCCTCTTCGTCGCGGGGATAGCGATCCCAGTCTTCGTTGGGGCCAAATTGCAGCGGATTGACGAAAATGCTGACCACCGTGTGGTCACACTCTTGCCGGCAGCGGCGGATTAGGCTGAGATGGCCCTCATGCAGGGATCCCATCGTGGGCACCAAGCCAACTGTGGATCCCCGCCAATCGGCTACCTGCTCCCGCAAAGCAGCAACTGTGCGCAGCCAGTGCATTGCCATGCCACCTCAATCTCTCTCTCCCCTATGGGTTTTCTCCAACCCCCCCAAAGGCTGCTCCTACAGGCCGATCTTGTTGCTGCGTTGATACTGCCTGTAGGCTGCCACGAACAAGCCCGCCAAGGTGACCACCACCATTCCCAACACGATCCCCAACAAAATTGGCTCGATCACAGCACAGACCTCCCAGTTAAACCTAAATCATGATAAGCCAAGCCCAAACCCATCCTCACCCTTTCCTGTCAAGGGAATTGAGCGGGCATCCTCGAATACAATGCAGGGGATCCGCGAAGCCGTTGAGATGGCATACCCATAGCCCATGAGGTCAATTGTCTTGTCCGGGGATGGCGGAGACTTGAAGGAGTGCCTGTCCAAACTGGAAGAGCAACTGCGCCCTTTGGCAGACAAGGCCGTTCCCCTGCTGGTGGCGGACTCGCATCCAGTGCAGGTGTGGGCGGCAGTTTCGACCTGCCAACGCTTGGGGATCCCGCTGTTCCTGGGTAATCCCCACTGGGGAGAACGGGAATGGGGACAGGCTTTGGCGGATATGGGATCCGGCTGGTGCTGGCGCCAGGGCCGACTGGAAGGGGATCCCGCCCCCTTGAATCTGCGCCTGCGGGATTTGCGGGAAGCTGTGCCCAGCTCCCATTGGCCGCTGATCGGCATCCCCACGGGTGGCTCTGGCGGCCAAGTGAAATGGGCCCTGCACTCTTGGCTGACCCTCAGCGCCTCGGCCAAAGCCCACCAACAGCACTTTGCCGTTGGGCCTGTACACAGCTATTGCGTTCTGCCCCTGTACCACGTCAGCGGCTTGATGCAGGCAGTCCGATCCTGGCTGAGCGGTGGGCAGTGGGTTGTCTGGGATTGGAAACGGCAACAGCAGGCCGAGTCTTGGGATCCCCCTTTGCCGGGGAGCTTTCTATCGCTGGTGCCCACTCAGTTGCAACGGCTGTTGCTCAGCGCCCATCCGGGAGTTTTGGAGAGCCTGCGCCAATTTCGGGCCATTTTGGTCGGCGGTGGCCCCACCTGGCCCAGCCTGAGACAACAGGCCCGGCAACTTCACCTTCCTCTTGCCCTCACCTACGGTATGACCGAGACCGCCTCCCAGGTGTGTACGTTACTGCCAGAAGCCTTTTGGCAAGGGAGCGACAGTCTGGGTCGGCCTCTGCCCCACGCCACGCTCCAGATCCGCAGCGAAAAAGGGGATCCCCTGCCCAGCCATGCTGTGGGCTACATTCACATTCAGGCAGAGTCGCTGGCACTGGGCTACTACCCGCACCTAAGTGCTACGCACCGCTTACGCGAAGGGCAACAGCAAGGCTTTACCCCCGGCGATTTGGGCTATCTAGACCGACAGGGATCCCTCTATTGGTTAGGTCGAGCCGATGACCTAATCCTAACCGGCGGGGAAAAGGTGATGGCTGCAGAAGTGGAAGGGGAGATCCGAGCCAGCGGCTGGGTGGAAGATGTGTGCGTGTTGGGCCTACCGGATGCCGAATGGGGGCAGCAGGTGGTGGCGGTGGTCGTCCCCAAAACAGGGATCCCGGCAATCCCCAAAGACCTGGAGATGCACCTGAAGCAACACCTAAGCCGCCAACTGAGTCCCTTCAAGCACCCCAAGCACTGGCTGTGGTGTACGGGGATCCCGCGCAACCCTCAGGGCAAAGTCAACCGCCAACAACTCCGGCAGTGGGCAGCTCAGACGTTGGGGATCCCAACGCAGGCAAGTTAGCGGGATCCCTCCCGAATGCCCAGACGGGCTAAATCTCGCTTGATTTCAAAGGCCAATTCCCGGTTGTGCGGCTCCGTGGCCAAAGCTTTTCTCAAGTAGGCTTCCGCCTGCTGATGGCGCCCCTCGTGGATCAAATGGTTGCCGAAGCGCTGGTAGGCCAACGCCAAGATGTGGATGGCCTCGCCGGAGTTGGGAAACCGTTTCAGCAGCGCCTCCGCCTGGGCCACCGCCGTGGGCAACTTCCGCTCCCGCCAGGCTGCCTTGACGCGGGCAATCCCCTCCTTGAGCCCTTCCGGATTGGGCTGCTCTGCCGATGAGGGGCCTATGCTGCGAATGACCACCCGCCTTTCGCCGGCAGCAGGAGAGCTGGGTGGAGATTGACGTTGTGCAGATTGACGTTGTGCAGATTGACGTTGTGCATCGTAGCGCCGCCGCTGCTCAGGGTCGCTCAGCACTTGGTAGGCTTGGTGGATTTGTTGGAAACGCTCTCGGGATCCCTCCCCTGCCACATCAGGGTGAAACTGCCGCGCCAACCGTCGAAACGCCTGTTTAATCTCTTCAATGTCCGCTGCAGGAGATAGGTTCAGGATCGCGTAGTAATCCATAAACGGTGGCGCAACTAAGGGATCGGGAAAAGACCTGGCCAAAAACCAGCTCTAGTCTATCGCTGCGGCCCCGGCTTGACCAAGGGATCCCCCCAAGTGCTTGGTTCTCCCAATTCCCTCAGCAGCAGGGATCCAGTGTTAGACTTTGCCCAAGTTGTTTGGAGCCTCCATTCCGGCCTATCGAGGATCCCTTCCTGTTGCCCAACTTCATTGCAACTTGGCTTTTTTATTTCTATCTGTTATGAGTGAAGCGCTTCATCAAGCTCTTGCCAATCGAGATCTAAAACAATTATTGGCCCATTTGCAGCGGGGGGAAGATGTGAATGCTGTCGATGCTCAGGGAATGACTTTGCTTCATAAAGCGACACTCCTTGGCGATTTGGAACTGTTGGATTTGCTCTTGGCCCATGGCGCTTCTCCCAATGCCTTGGATCCCACAGGTGCCACCCCTCTCCATTTGGCTGCTGCCGACGGCCAGGTCAAGCTGGTGGATCGTCTTTTGAGGGCAGGCAGCGATATCGATCTCTCAGATAACCATGGCTATACCCCTCTCCAGCGGGCTGCTTTAACCGATCAGGTAGAAGTAATCGGTCTGCTCATCCAAAAGGGAGCCAACACCGGTCGTGTTCTCCACTGGGCCACAGCTACCGGTCGAAAAAGCATTCTGGCCCGCCTACTATCCAAGGGAGCGCCGGTGGATGCCACTGACGAAACAGGCCGAACCCCTCTGCATGAAGCCGCCACCCGAGGGGATTTGGGCATCGCTCGCTTTCTGCTCTTGTACGGGGCCAATGTGAATGCACGCAACCGATTTGGCGCAACACCGATGCACTGGGCTGCTTGGGAAGGGCATATCCAAATCCTGGAGCTTTTGCTGGAAAATGGAGCCGAACTAAACCCTCGCAATGAAGATGGGCATACCCCCTTGGCCTATGCACAAAAACGCCAACACAGGCTGGCTGCTCAATGGTTACAAGATCGAGGAGCAACTCTTTAGCTTAGTATCAAGTTTGGCATAGAGAGTAAAACAAAAGTTAATGAAAATGCTGCTATTTCAAGTCATAGGGTATTTGGTCTTCCTCCCTTCTCATGAGATGGGGTTTGAGAGTGAGGGTAACCCCTACAGAAAAAAGGAGAGAGGCTGTTAGGCTTTCCTCCCTCCAGTCTCTTCGTCGCGGTTAGCGTTAACGCCAGCTAGATTCTAACTGATTCTTCCACCTGATTCAACTTTTTTCTAGAGTTTCTCTTGAGCCCAACATAAATTTTTGAACGACAAAACAAGACATAGGACAGACAGTTTGTCCCAAAAGGTTGGTCTTTTTCCTTAGCTTCTGACAAGTTTGCAAAGGAAACTAGAGCAGCAATCTTTGTATTCGGTCTTGTCTTCCGGTTCCCGAAGCCAGATTGCCCCCTTCCAAAGCCATAACCCTCAGCCGCTGTTGCTCCTTTACACTGCCACCTCCACAGATTGACATGAGCAAGCAAAAAATCTCTCTATCAACTGATTCTGACTCTCATTAGCACAGAACCTTGCTTAGCCTTGGAGAGGAGAAAAAGGGATCCCCGCTGAACGCAGGATGGCCAGTTCCGCCAGCGCAGGATCCCTGCCGCATCCAAGACAAGAGAGGAAGACTGATGGATACAACTCCACCACTCAACCGAGTAACAGCATAGCTTTATTGAGATTGAATCGCAATACCTAGCCAACGCAAGAAGAAATGTTCTTGACAAAACTGCTTCAAGTAGTCTTTTCAAGTTAGGGTGAGACGCTTGGGCTACTGAGGAGAGCCTTCTGATTCCCTGTATTCAAGGCTTTAGGTATGGGTGCAGTGTCCCAGTTTGAATCGAAATGGCCACAAGCAGAGTACCTGGGCTAAAGGGTAATTGGCCAAGATTTGCAGTTTCAGCCCTCTTGAGAGGATAGGTCGCGGAGTTGTGGGCACAGCACAGGTTCAAGGGGGGGTGAGGGGCTGATAGCAGTCGTGGTTCTTATTACCCTCTATTTCAACTGCTCGCGTAGCGGGCCGGAGGCCTTAGCAGGAAGCAACCGGTCGTTTGTTTCACCTTGACGGTGAGATAAATGACTACGCGTTGCGGAACAGTAGGCAATCTCACCGCCATTCAAATGCCGGGGCAGGCAAGAATCAGCTTTTGGCCCAATGGATCCCTAGCGACGATAGCTGAGTCGCCTGGCGGGAGATCGAGCCTGACGGCGTTTGCGCCAGCGTTTCCAGTGGGAGATCGTCCAGTCGCTCAGGCTGTGGTTCACCGATCCCAGTTCCAACCCCATCCCAATCCAAAACAGCATCTCGGCGTGAACTTGCAGCAATTGCCAGAGATCGCTGCGCCACACCCAGGGTTGCCACATCCACCAGCCCAACTGGGATCCCAGCCAAGCCCCCAGCAGGCCAACTCCTCCTGCCCATAGGCTCAAGTACAGCACCCGCACGGCAGTGCCCACGATGGGCCCATGAGACCAAAAGGAGCGATGCCGTATCCACCTGCGGTAGGGCAGCCAAATCCAACGCAAGAACAGCCAGCGTTGATACTGTCGAGAACAGGTGTCCAGATCTCCAGAAAACATCAGGCCGCTGAATAGATAGGCCGATCCCACGGCCAGAGCAACCGTGGTGCTGTTCCCCAGCAAACCGGCGGCTAAGGTGATGCCGGGGGCTGTCCAGAGGGTGATGCGATCGTGGGTGGATCCCAGCGGCATAAAGCCAGAGCAACAGTACACGACTGCGGCTCAGTCTACCCGCAAGCAAAGGAGAAAGCCTGCTCCAGCCCTGGGATCGCTCCGCCGGATCTTGAAAAACTTAAGCCTGCTGCTCCCCAGGGATCCCTCGATTCAGGCGATCCAACACCTGCAACTGTCGGTAGAGCATTTCAACCCGTGGCAGATGGATCCCAGCTTGTCGAGCGTACTGCAGTGGGTTGCCGAAGATCACCTGCAGTTCCAGAGGACGTTTGCGCTCATAGTCGATTTTCATGCTGGTGCGGTAGGGGGCCATTTTCTCGGTATTGGTGAGCATTTCTTGGATCAGGGAGTCGGGAAGCAGGCGATCACAAGCTGCAGCTCCCTGTATCACCTCCTGCATCAGCGTTTCCGCCAAAGCACGGGCCTCAGGGTCTCGAATCATTTGCTGAGTATCGGCATTGAACACCACCGAGAGGCCGTTGAAGGGAATATTCCAGACCAGTTTCTGCCAGCGGGCCAACATCAAATCTGGTGAGAGCGAAGTCGGGATCCCTGCCCGTTGAAAATCGGCTTGAACTTGTTGAAGGCGGGGCGTGATCCCTTGGGGGGCATAGCCAGGGCCGTACTCTGCCAGCAGCACCGAACCGTAATCCAGATGGTGAATGTGGCCGGGGCCAACCTTATTGGAGCTGATGAAGCAGAGGCCCCCCATGACCCGCTCTGGGCCAACGCAATCGGCAATCTCGGGTTCCACCCCCAGCCCGTTTTGCAACAAGATCACCACGCCATTCTCGGCCAACACAGGCGGGATCAAGTGCGGCAGAAGCGCATTTTGGGTGGCTTTCAAAGCCACGATCACGCCTTCGCAAGCCGGCATGTCCTCCACGGCTGCGTAGGCATTCACCTGGGGCAAATGAAAATCCCCCCAGCAGGACTGCACCCACAGGCCGTTTTGGCAAACATGCTCATAGTCGCTGTGCAGCAGAAAATGCACCGCAAAGCCCGCCTGTTGCAATTTCGCCCCATAAAATCCTCCCAAAGCACCCGTACCCAAAACAGCGTAACGGCGAGTTTCCGGCAACCGAGGCATGGCGGCAAGTTTTAGCAGGTCATCCCCAAAATACCGCACCCCAGCACCGGCTCAGGACTTGATCTTTGCCGTTTTGTCTATCAACAGCACCCGCTCTTCCGCATCGGTTTCCCGCAGATGGACTCTCACCGTTTGCTCCGGTTCTGTAGAAAGCTGACAACCGCAGTAATCGGGCTGGATGGGAAACTGTCGGTGACCCCGGTCAATCAACACCGCCAATCGCACCCGTTCCGGTCGCCCAAAGTGGTTTAGGGCCTCCAAAGCCGCCCGGACGGTGCGACCGCGAAAGATCACATCATCTACCAGCACCACCTCTTGGCCGGTTAGGTCACGCGGCATTTCGCTGCGATCTGGGGTGCGCAACCCACCGGCACTCAAATCGTCGCGGAAAAAAGTGATGTCCAGCTCCCCTACTTGGGGCGGGATCCCCAGTAGAGTGGCAATCCGATCCCGCAGGCGGTAGGCCAAGGGGACTCCCCGGGTGCGAATGCCGATCAACGTCAACTTTTGGGGGTGGGGGTGATCCCTGCCGATCGCCGCTGCCAGACTCTCGATCAGCCCAGCCAACTGCTCCGCATCGAAGACCTCGATCTCGGACATGGATCCCTGTCGCCCCCCCGTCAATTGCGGATCTGGTCTGTAGAAGACTTTAGTAGAAGACTTTAAGATAGCCCAACCTGCCGGCGGGATCCCTATCCGGTAAGATAAAACCAGAAGCAATTCCCAAGCCATGGAGGTTTCCTTGAGGGAGGGATCCACGATGTCTGTTGCTTGGCTGGCTTCGGTTCTGGCAAGGCGGTCTTGGCTGAGCCGTTTCCTGCGGGGGATGGTGCTTTGCGGGCTGATACTCTGCCTGGGGGTTACCCTGCTGGGATCCCCGGCCCACGCCGAAGACTACACCAAACGAGATCTACAGGGGGTGAGCTTTGCAGGGCAAGACCTGAGCGGCTGGAAGTTTCTCAAGGCCAACCTGCGCCAAAGCGATCTCAGCCATGTGAAGGCGGCAGGGGCGAACCTGTTCGGGGCCAATCTCAGCAAAGCCAACTTGCGCGGAGCCGACTTGCGCGGGGCCACTTTGGACATGGCCAACCTACAGGGTGCGGATCTGCGAGAAGCGCAACTGCAGGACAGCATGATGTGGCTGGCCCGAGTCGAAGGGATCCAAATTGATGGGGCGGATTTCACCAATGCGTTGATACGGCAAGACGCCCTCTCCATCCTTTGCGAACGGGCCACCGGCGTTAACCCTGTAACCGGTCGGGCCACCCGCGACACTCTTGAATGTGACTGATCCTCACCCCCGGCTCTTCTCCCAGAGGGAGAGGGGAGATAGGCAGCAGAACCCATCGCCTCACTGCCCTCTGGAGTCCGGATTTTAGGAGCTGGGAGCGGCTGCCTCAGAACGGGCGGGCTTGCGTTGAAACTGGCTGAGCAGCGAATTCCAGGCCAAGCGGGCCATCGACAACAGCCAATTCCCCTCCAACTCCCTAAACAAGTCCATGTTCAGCTTGAAGGCATAATTGGCCTCTGCCACAATGCGGTCGATGGTGGCTTGATCCAGCCCCAATGCATCCATCTGGGCACGGTAGCGCTGCTTGAACTTGCCCTCGTGGGGGATCTGCTCGAAATCGTAAAAAGCTGTTCCTTCCCCTGGCGGCAAGCCCATGGCCCGGCGGGCGATGTTTTTGAGGATTTGACCGCCCGACAGGTCGCCGATGTAGCGGGTGTAGGCGTGGGCGATCAGCAGAAGCGGATCTTTTTCCACCACTTCCCGAATGCGGTTGACATAGACCTGGCAGGCAGGGGAGGGCTTGACCAAAGAGCGCCAGTTGGGGCCGATAAAATAATTCAAGTCCTTCTCCAGGCTGGCCTTGCGCCACAGCTCTGGGTAGTAGAGCCGGCCCACCAGGGGGTGCTCTCGCAGTTGGGCAAAGCCTTCTTCCAAAGCACTGTAGACAAAGTAGAAATTGCCCACGTAGCGGCTGTAGGCTCGCTTATCCACCACTCCCTTCAGGAAACACTTGATAAAGGCCATGTTCTCGGCCATGGTGTGGGACTGCTTGGTGCCCTCTCGCAACTGGGCCGACAGGCTGTTGTCCCGGTTACTCAAATCATTCTTATTCTGATTGTTGTGGCTTTGACTCACAAAACCCTCCTCGCCAACAAACTGTGCTTCATTAGATCACCCGCAGATCACCCGCAAGCCATCCCGAGGTTCCCCCAGCCTGAGAAGCTTTGTAAACCCATTCCTAACCCCTTCTCATGATTGTTGTTGATGGCTCCGCCACAGCCTGCATCAACAGCGTGCATCTCAAAAGCGACGCAAACCGGCGCCAAGTCCACTCTGTCGACCGGCTGAGCCTGTCAGAGCCACCCCTCCGATCTCCAAGGTTGACCGGAAATCCGAGCTGGAGCAGCGGATGATCCGCAAAAACGGTTAAAGATTAGAATAATCTGCTTGAGTGTGAATGGATGTGAACAATCCTTAAGGCATGGCGGAAACCGCCCCTGCTCCGGCAGCCAAAAGGGGATCCCCAGCGGTTTTGCCGAGATTTTCCAAGTGAGCCCTCAAGGGATCCGGACAGCCCCTCGACCTTTGTAACGTTCGTTGACGATCGTTGGCGGGGTTTCTATAATGGAAGGCCTGACTGCAGCGCGACCCCTCCCGAGCAACGCATGACACAATTAGCAGTGCCATCCCCTGTCGCTCCTACCTTTCCTGACCTGGTGGAGATTCAGCGGGAGAGTTTCTTGTGGTTTTTGCGAGAAGGGTTTGAAGAGGAGCTTCTCAGCTTTTCCCCCATCGTCGATTACACCGGTAAGCTGGAGCTGCACTTCCTGCCTGAATATCGCCCTGGGGATCCCTCCAAAGGGTACAAGATCAACCGCCCCCGCTACGACCCCGAGGAGGCCAAGCGGCGGGATGCCACCTATCAAGCGCAGATCCGGGTGCCCACTCGCCTGATCAACAAAGAGACCGGCGAGATCAAAGACATGGACGTCTTCATCGGCGAACTGCCCTTGATGACGGATCGGGGCACCTTCATCATCAACGGCGCCGAGCGGGTGATCGTCAACCAAATTGTGCGCAGCCCCGGCGTCTATTACAAATCGGAGCTGGACAAAAGCGGGCGTCGCACCTACAGCGCCAGCCTCATCCCCAACCGCGGTGCCTGGCTGAAGTTCGAGACCGACAAAAACGGCCTGGTGTGGGTGCGCATCGACAAAACCCGCAAGCTCTCGGCGGCAGTTCTGCTGAAAGCCTTGGGCCTGAGCGACTCCGAGATTTACGACAACCTGCGCCACCCCGAATTCTTCCAGAAAACCATGGAGAAAGAGGGGCCCTACACCGAAGAAGAAGCCCTAATGGAGCTGTACCGCAAGTTGCGGCCCGGGGAACCCCCCACCGTATCGGGTGGCCAGCAGTTGCTGGAATCCCGCTTCTTCGACCCCAAACGCTACGATTTGGGCCGGGTAGGGCGCTACAAGCTGAACAAAAAGTTAAATTTGAACGTAGCCGAAAGTGTGCGGGTGCTTACCGTCACCGACATTTTGGCCGTCATCGACTACCTGATCAATTTGGAGTACGACATCGGCCATGTGGACGACATCGACCACCTGGGCAACCGCCGCGTGCGCTCCGTGGGCGAGCTGCTGCAAAACCAGGTGCGGGTGGGCCTGAATCGCCTGGAGCGGATCATCCGAGAACGGATGACAGTCTCCGAGTCGGAAAACCTCACCCCGGCCTCTTTGGTCAACCCCAAACCCTTGGTGGCGGCCATTAAGGAGTTCTTCGGCTCCAGCCAGCTCTCCCAGTTCATGGATCAGACCAATCCCCTGGCGGAGCTGACCCACAAGCGCCGGTTATCTGCCCTGGGCCCCGGCGGCCTAAGTCGGGAACGGGCCGGCTTTGCGGTGCGGGATATCCACCCCAGCCACTACGGCCGCATCTGCCCCATCGAAACTCCAGAAGGCCCCAACGCCGGGTTGATTGGATCCCTGGCCACCCACGCCCGCGTCAACCAGTACGGCTTTATCGAAAGCCCCTATTACCGGGTCGAGAACGGCGTGGTGCGCAAAGATCTGGGCATGGTCTACCTCACTGCCGATGAAGAGGACGAGTACCGCGTAGCCCCTGGGGATGTGCCGGTGGATGCCGAGGGCCGCATCACTGCCGACTTGGTGCCGGTGCGCTACCGCCAAGAGTTCACCACCGCTCACCCCACAGAAGTCCACTACGTCCAGGTGGCACCGGTGCAGGTTATCTCTGTGGCCACCTCCTTGATCCCCTTCCTGGAGCACGACGACGCCAACCGCGCCTTGATGGGAGCCAACATGCAGCGGCAGGCGGTACCCCTGCTCAAGCCGGATCGGCCCTATGTGGGCACTGGCCTGGAAGCCCAGGCGGCACGGGACTCCGGCATGGTGGTGGTGTCGCGCACCAATGGCGTGGTGACCTACGTTTCCGCCGACGAAATCGTGGTGCGGCCAGACGACGGCGGGGATCCAATTGTCTATCGCCTGCAGAAATACCAGCGCTCCAACCAAGACACCTGCCTCAACCAGCGTCCCCTTGTCTATACGGGGGATCGGGTGGTGGCTGGCCAGGTGCTGGCGGATGGCCCGGCTACCGAAGGGGGCGAGTTGGCTTTGGGCCAAAACGTGTTGGTGGCTTATATGCCCTGGGAGGGCTACAACTACGAAGATGCCATCTTGATCAGCGAGCGGCTGGTCTACGACGATGTCTTCACCTCGGTACACATCGAGAAGCACGAGATCGAGGCCCGGCAAACCAAGCTAGGCCCTGAGGAGATCACCCGCGAGATCCCCAACGTGGGGGAAGATGCCCTGCGCGACCTGGATGAAAACGGCATTGTGCGCATTGGGGCTTGGGTGGAGGCCGGCGACATTTTGGTGGGCAAAGTCACCCCCAAAGGGGAGTCGGATCAGCCCCCAGAAGAGCGGCTATTGCGGGCCATTTTCGGGGAAAAGGCTCGGGATGTGCGGGACAACTCGCTGCGGGTGCCCAACGGCGAGCGCGGTCGGGTGGTAGATGTGCGCATCTTTACCCGCGAACAGGGGGATGAGCTGCCTCCGGGCGCCAACATGGTGGTGCGGGTCTACATCGCCCTCAAGCGCAAAATCCAGGTGGGGGACAAGATCGCGGGCCGTCACGGCAACAAGGGTATCATCTCCCGCATCTTGCCGATTGAGGACATGCCCTACCTGGCGGACGGCACACCGGTGGATGTGGTGCTCAACCCCTTGGGGGTGCCCTCTCGCATGAACGTGGGCCAAGTGTACGAGTGCCTGCTGGGCTGGGCAGCAGAGCATCTGGGAGTGCGCTTCAAGCTGATGCCCTTTGATGAGATGCACGGTTTGGAAGCCTCCCGTCTGACGGTGGAGGCCAAGCTGAGGGAAGCCCGAGAGAAGACCGGCAAGGACTGGATTTTTAACCCGGAAGGCAGGTACTGCGGCAAAATCCAGGTGTTTGATGGTCGCACCGGGGAGCCCTTCGACCAGCCCGTTACGGTGGGCCGCGCCTACATGCTGAAGCTGGTGCACTTGGTGGATGACAAGATCCATGCCCGCTCCACCGGCCCCTATTCTTTGGTGACCCAGCAACCGCTGGGGGGCAAGGCGCAGCAGGGCGGCCAGCGCTTTGGGGAAATGGAGGTGTGGGCTTTGGAGGCGTTTGGGGCAGCCTACATCCTGCAGGAGTTGCTCACCGTCAAGTCCGACGACATGGTGGGGCGCAACGAGGCTCTCAACGCCATTGTCAAGGGCAAGCCGATCCCTCGACCCGGCACGCCGGAGTCCTTCAAGGTGCTGGTACGGGAGTTGCAGTCCCTCTGCCTAGATGTGTCTGTACACAAGGTGGAGGTGGACAGCGAAGGGCAAACCCACGATGTGGAAGTGGATCTGATGGCCGATACTTCCAACCGTCACACTCCCTCTCGACCCACCTATGAATCGGTTACGGCTGAGGATCTCTCGCCATCACCCGCCTTTACCAGAGTGCTCCGCACCGCTGACGCGAATGCCAGCCGCAGCCTTGAGGAAGATGAGGACGAGGAGGAGGAAGAGGACTTTTGAGGGTTGAGAGCGCTCCCCACCCCTGACGCGAACGTGACGGGGATCCCCTTCAACCCACGAAGGAGGGTGGGGCTTCCCTCTCCTTTGGGTTCAGCAAGCAGGAGGAAAACGGCGATGGCCAAAACAGAGCAACGCTTTGACTATGTCAAAATCGGCTTGGCTTCTCCAGAGCGGATCATGGAGTGGGGCCAGCGCACCCTGCCGAATGGTCAAGTGGTGGGGGAAGTCACCAAGCCCGAGACCATCAATTACCGCACCCTCAAGCCGGAGATGGATGGTCTTTTCTGTGAGCGCATCTTTGGGCCGGCCAAAGACTGGGAATGCCACTGCGGTAAGTACAAGCGAGTACGGCATCGGGGGATCGTCTGCGAGCGCTGTGGGGTGGAGGTGACCGAGTCGCGGGTGCGCCGCCACCGCATGGGCTACATCAAGTTGGCCGCTCCGGTCACCCACGTTTGGTATTTGAAAGGGATCCCCAGCCACATTGCCACGCTGTTGGATATGCCGCTGCGGGATGTGGAGCAGGTGGTATACTTCAACGCCTACGTAGTGGTGGATCCGGGCAATGCCCAGAATCTCTCTTACAAGCAACTGTTGACGGAGGATCAATTCCTCGAGATCGAAGATCAGATGTACGAGGAGGGATCCGAACTGCAACTGCCGGAGAACTGGGCGATGATCGGGGCGGAGGCCATCGAGCGCCTGCTCAAGGATATCGACCTGGAAAAAGAGGCGGAGCAACTGCGGGAGGAGATCACCACTGCTCGCGGCCAAAAGCGGGCACGCCTGATCAAGCGGCTGCGGGTAATCGACAACTTCATTGCCACCGGATCCCGTCCGGAGTGGATGGTGTTGCGGGTGCTGCCGGTGATCCCGCCGGATTTGCGCCCCATGGTGCAGTTGGATGGGGGCCGCTTTGCCACCAGCGACCTCAACGATCTCTACCGTCGTGTGATCAACCGCAACAACCGCCTGGCCCGGCTGCAGGAGATCATGGCGCCGGAGATCATTGTGCGCAACGAAAAGCGCATGCTCCAGGAGGCGGTGGACGCGCTGATCGACAACGGTCGGCGGGGGCGCGTGGTGGCGGGGGCCAACAACCGTCCCCTCAAGTCCCTCTCCGACATCATCGAGGGCAAACAGGGGCGCTTCCGGCAAAACCTGTTGGGCAAACGGGTGGACTACTCCGGGCGTTCGGTGATCGTGGTGGGGCCCAACCTGCGCATGCACCAGTGTGGCCTGCCCAAAGAGATGGCCATCGAGCTGTTCCAGCCCTTTGTCATCCACAAATTGATCAAGCGGGGCATTGTCAACAACATCAAGGCTGCCAAAAAGATGATCCAGAGCAATGACCCACAGATTTGGGATGTGCTGGAAGAGGTGATCGACGGCCACCCCGTCTTGCTCAACCGTGCCCCCACCCTGCACCGCCTCGGGATCCAAGCCTTTGAACCGATCCTGGTGGAGGGAAGGGCGATTCAACTTCACCCCTTGGTCTGCCCTGCTTTCAACGCCGACTTCGACGGCGACCAGATGGCTGTGCATGTGCCCCTTTCTCTGGAAGCTCAGGCGGAAGCGCGCCTGCTGATGCTGGCCACCAACAACATCCTCTCCCCGGCCACCGGCGCTCCCATCATCACCCCCAGCCAAGATATGGTGTTGGGGTGCTACTACCTGACGGCGGACAACCCCCACGCGCCAGATATTGGCGATCGTTTCTTTGCCAGCTTGGAAGATGCTCTCATCGCCTACGACCGCGGCGCCATCGGCCTGCACAGCAAGGTCTGGGTGCGCTACCACGGCCCGATGGAGTTGGGCAAGGGCGAAAAAGAGTCCGAGCCGCAAATCATCGAAGAACCGGGCGGCATTCGCCTCAAGATCACCAACTACCGCCGTATCCGCGAAGATCAAAACGGCAACGTGATCAGCCAGTACATTCGCACCACGCCGGGCCGGATCATTTTTAACAAGACCGTGCAGGATATTTTGTCTGCGTAGTTACCCTCTGCCGTAGGACGGCTCTTCTCTCCCCTTCTCTCTAGCGAGGCATCATGAGCGAAAAAGGACGATTTTCCGCTGGCCTGTCGCGGCAGGCTGCCGACGGCAACAAAGCCGACACCCCCTTGCCCCCTGTGCCCTTTCGCAACTATCAAATTGGCAAAAAAGAGCTGCGTAACCTGATTGCCTGGTCTTTTGCCCGCTACGGCACAGCCCGCACCGCTCAGATGGCGGATGCTCTGAAGACCCTGGGCTTCAAATACGCCACCCAGGCAGCCGTCTCCATCAGCGTCGAAGATCTGCGCGTTCCCCCCAGTAAGCGGCAGTTGTTGGCGCAAGCGGAAGCCGAGATCGAGGCGGCCACCGAGCGCTATACCCGTGGAGAAATCACAGAGGTGGAGCGCTACCAAAAGGTGATCGACACCTGGAACCAAACCAACGACCAGATCAAGGAGGAGATGCTCAGCAACTTCCGCCAGAACGATCCCCTTAACTCCGTCTACATGATGGCCAACTCGGGGGCGAGGGGGAATGTCTCCCAGGTACGGCAGTTGGTGGGCATGCGCGGCCTGATGGCCAACCCCCAGGGGAGGATCATCGATTTGCCCATCAAAACCAATTTCCGCGAGGGCCTGACCGTTACCGAATACATCATCTCTTCCTATGGGGCCCGCAAGGGTTTAGTGGATACGGCTCTGCGCACCGCCGACTCCGGCTACCTCACCCGCCGTTTGGTGGACGTGTCTCAGGATGTGATCGTGCGGGAATCCGACTGCGGCACCGACCAGGGCATTCTCCTGGAATACCTGATGGATGGGGACAAGGTGGTGGTGTCTTTGGAGGAGCGCTTGGTGGGCCGAGTGCTGGCGCGCGACGTGGTGCACCCAGAAACCCAGGTGGTGCTTGCCCGTCGCAACCAAGAGGTGGATCACGACCTGGCCAAGACGATTGTGGAGGCCGGCATCCGGCAGGTGATGGTGCGTTCTCCCCTCACCTGTGAAGCCAACCGCTCCGTGTGCCGGATGTGTTATGGCTGGAGCTTGGCCCACTCCCGCCTGGTGGATCTGGGGGAAGCGGTCGGGATCATCGCCGCCCAATCGATTGGGGAGCCGGGCACCCAGTTGACGATGCGCACCTTCCACACGGGAGGCGTGTTTACAGGGGAGGTGGCCCGCCAAATTCGCGCCCCCTTTGCCGGCGTCGTGCGCTTCCCGAAAAACCTGCGCACCCGCCCCTTCCGTACCCGCCACGGCGACGATGCTCTACAAGTGGAGGTAAACAACCAAATCATCTTGGAAGGCCCAGACGGTCAACGGGAGTCCTTCGACATGACTCAGGGATCCACCCTGCTGGTGCGGGACGGAGCCCAGGTGCAGCGGGATCAGTTGATTGCAGAGGTGTCCCTGGCCAAGGCCAGCCGCAAGAGCACCGAGAAAGCCCAGAAAGAGGTGGTGGCCGACCTGGCTGGAGAAATTCGCTTTGCCGATCTGCCCATCGAGGAGAAGACTGACCGCCAGGGTAACACCACCTACACTGCCCAGCGGCAGGGATTGATCTGGGTGATGTCTGGACAGGTGTACAATCTGCCGCCGGGGGCCGAGCCAGTGGTGAAAAACGGGGATCGGGTAGAAGCGGGGGATGTGATCGCCGAGACCTTGCTGGTGACGGAGCATGGCGGCATTGTGCGGCTGCCGGAGCGCAGCGACACCAGAAGTGGGCGCGAGGTGGAGATCATCAACGCTTCGGTGGTGTTGCGGGAAGCACGGGTACGGGTGGAATCCCACCAGGGGCGGGAGCAGTTTTTGCTGGACACTTCTAGTGGGCAGACCTTCGTCCTCAAGGCCACTCCGGGCACCAAAGTAGGCAACGACGAGGTGGTGGCGGAGCTGATCGACAACCACTTCCGCAGTCAGACGGGAGGCTTGGTGAAGTTCGCCGGCATTGAGGTGGCACGACGCGGCAAGGCCAAGCAAGGCTACGAAGTCATCCAGGGCGGCACCCTGCTGTGGATCCCGGAAGAGACCCACGAGGTGAACAAAGACATCTCCCTGCTGAACGTGGACGATGGCCAGTATGTGGAAGCAGGCACTGAGGTGGTGAAAGACATCTTTTGCCAGAATGCCGGTGTTGTCGAAGTCATCCAGAAGAACGACATTCTGCGGGAGATTGTCATCAAGCCGGGATCCCTGCATCTGGTGGACAACCCCGCCGACTTGGAAGTGAAAAGTGGCACCCTAATCCAGCCAGGGCAACCGGTGCTCAGCAGCATCGTTCCCGACCGACTGGTCTACCTGGAACACGTGGAAACTCCCGAAGGCCCAGGCTTGCTGCTGCGTCCGGTGCAGGAGTACGAGATCCCCGACCGGCCCTTGGTGCCCACTCAAGAGTCCACCAGCGAGTCCGGTCGCTCCATTCGTCTGCGGGCGGTGCAGCGGGTTCCCTTCAAAGATGGGGAGCGGGTGAAGTCGGTAGGCCCTGTAGAGCTCCTGCGCACCCAACTGGTGCTGGAAATCGATACCGACGCCCCACAACTGAAGGCCGATATCGAGCTGATCCAAGATGAGAAGGATCCAGATATTCGCCGCCTGCAACTGGTGATTCTGGAAACCCTGTTGCTGCGCCGCGACGTGGAAGCGGATCTGACGCAGGGGAGTACCCACACGCGGCTGTTGGTGAAGGAAGGAGACTCCATCGCCAGCGGAGATGTTATCGCCCGCACCGAAATCCAAGCCAAAAAGGCCGGGATCGTCCAAGGGATCCGCCAGGGAGCGGAAGTGGTGCGGCGGGTGCTGGTGATTACCGACGACGATCTGGTGCAGGTGCCCCTGACAGGTTCAGCCAGCGTGGCGGTAGGGGCGCTGGTGCGGGCCGGAGATGAGCTGGCGCCTGGGATCCCTTCTCCACAGTCGGGACAGGTGATGCAGATAACGGACGGCCAAGTCCTGTTGCGGATGGCGCGGCCCTACTTGGTTTCTGCGGGTGCCATCCTGCAGGTACGAGATGGCGATCTGGTGCAGCGGGGGGATTCCCTGGCCCTCCTGGTGTTTGAGCAGGCCAAGACAGGGGACATCATCCAGGGTCTGCCACGGATTGAGGAGCTGCTGGAGGCCCGCAAGCCCAAGGAAATGTGTGTTCTGGCCAAGCGGCCCGGCACCGTTCAACTGAGCTGGCGGGGAGAAGAGCCAGATCTCAAGGTCATCGAAGCCGATGGCACTGTTAGAGACTATCCTGGGCTGCCGGGGCAGAGCTTGATCGTGGTAGATGGACAGCCGGTGGGGGTGGGGGATCCCCTAACCGATGGCCCTGCCAACCCCCACGACCTCTTGGAGATCTACTACGAGTACCATCGCCAAACCTTGGGAGATGACCAAGCCGCACGGTTGGCTCTGCGGGAGGTGCAGCGCTTCTTTGTCAACGAAGTGCAGAACGTCTACCGCTCCCAGGGGGTGGAGATCTCCGACAAACACATTGAGATCGTGGTGCGCCAGATGACCTCCAAGGTGCGGGTGGATGATGGTGGCGACACCATCCTGTTGCCGGGGGAGCTGGTGGAGTTGCGGGAAATCCAGCAGATCAATGCCACCATGGCCATTACTGGAGGAGCGCCGGCCAAATACACGCCCGTCCTGCTGGGGATCACCAAGGCCAGCTTGAATACCGACAGCTTCATCTCAGCGGCCAGCTTCCAGGAAACCACCCGCGTGCTGACTGAGGCGGCCATTGAGGGCAAATCCGACTGGCTGCGCGGCTTGAAGGAAAACGTAATCATCGGGCGCTTGATCCCGGCAGGCACGGGCTTCACCACCTACGAGGAGATTGCCGCCGAGCCGGAGCCTGACGAAGAGGAGGAAGAGCCTGCGGTGTTGCCGGAGCTGCCGCCTCGTTTGATCTTGGAGGATGATCAGTTGATCGACGATTCCACCCCTGCCTTCGACGAGCTAGAGGAGGATGACGACGAGGAGGAGTGAGGCGCTGGGTCTCCAGGATTGGGCCACTTTGCAAACTGAAATCGTCAGTTGCTGCCGCTGCCCCCGCTTGGTGGCCTGGCGAGAGTCAGTCGCCCTTCAGAAGGTGGCCCGTTTTCGGGAGCAGTCCTACTGGGGCAAGCCCGTTCCGGGATTTGGGGATCCGCAGGCGCGGCTGTGGGTGATCGGGTTGGCACCGGCAGCTCATGGGGGCAACCGCACCGGGCGGGTGTTTACCGGGGATCCCAGTGGGGACTGGCTGTTTCGCGCCTTGTACCGAGCTGGCTTTGCCAATCAGCCCACCTCTACCCACCGAGAGGATGGCCTGCATCTGCAGGATTGCTACATCTCAGCCGTGGTGCGCTGCGCTCCCCCAGACAATCGCCCCACCGCCATAGAAGCCAAGGCCTGCCTGAGCTACCTGAAACAAGAGCTGGAGCTGCTAACCCAGGTGCGGGTGATCCTGACGTTGGGGCATTTTGCCTTCCAACACGCTCTGATGCTCTTGTCGCCTCTCAGGCCCCGCCCCCGCTTTGGCCACAATTGCGTTATTCCTTTGGCAGAGGGTCGCTATTTGCTGGCGTCTTACCATCCCAGCCGGCGCAACACGGCCACACGGCTGCTGACGGAGCCGATGTTGGATGCCGTTTTCGCGCAAGCCCAGCAGTTGCTGTCTGGTAAGCCAGCCCGACCGGCTGAGGATTAGGCAGGTTGCCAAGATTCGAGGCGATAGGCACTGTCCCAAAACAGCCATTCCAACCGGGAGGCAGTGACAAAAGCTGCCCTCATCTTTTCCCGCAGCGGTTCTGTAGCCTGCTGAGCGACGGAGTCGGTGATGTCCAAAGCCTGCTGCACCACTTGGGCAAATTCTTCCCCGGCGTAGGTGTCGATCCACTGTTGGTAGGGATTGTCAGGCTGCGCGGTGCGATAGATGGCGGATCCCACCTCTCGGTAGATCCAAAAGCAGGGCAGCACAGCGGCAATGGCCACCTCATAGGGATCCAAAGCCGCCGCAGCCAATAAAAAACGGGTATAGGTAAAACAAGCAGGAGCATAGGCCGTTTCGGGTTGAATGTCGTAGAGGCGAAAATAGCTTTCGTGCAGGCTGCGTTCGGCCACAATGGCTCCCAGGGCAAAGTTCAAGAAACTCACCACCTGCTCAGCCCCTTCGGAACGAGCTCCAATCAAGGCCAGGGCGCGGGCAAAGTCGGTGAGATAAAGAGCATCCTGCTGCAAGTAAAACTGGAACCGCTGCCGCGATAGGCTGCCCGCTGCCAACTCTCGGTTGAAGGGGTGATCGAGGATTTGCTTGTAGATGGGCTGAATGGCTTGCCAAAGGTGGGCTGTAAAGGACTGGGGCATGGCGACCGTCTCTCGGCGTTTGGTCTTCAGCTAGAAATTGCAGGAGCCCCGCACTGTACCTATAAAGTCAGTGTTGGGAGGAATGCTATAATAATACTGCGGGCACCAGAAACGGTTTTTTTTAAGGCACTGGTAACGGTCGATTGGGGGTGCAGTAAACCACCCCAGAGGCTCGTGGTTGGCTTGCTAACTGCAGGGCTACTAAAAGCCCGCTCCGTACCGCCTAGCGGTTGGTGTCGGGTAGTTTACTCGATTGGTGATTGACCTGTGGTGATTGACCTGACCAGGGCCAGCACCTCTGCTGGGGCTGAGGCTTTCTTCATTTTGAATCTCAATTAGGCTTCGGGCATGAGGGGGCGGAACCCATGCTTGCGAGAAAGCTGCCCGATCAGATCCAATTTCTCAAGGGTGATCAAATTACGGCCCCAACTGAAATTGGTGTACAGCCCCTCAAACTCCAGCAGCATGGATTCAGCAAAGCAGGCAAAAAGCTGACGGGCCGGGTTGGCCACATTCAAAAACTGCATGATGTTCCATTCAATATCCAAAGAGTGCTCCACCATCCCCCCGTCAATGACGTAGAGTCCCTTTCGCTGCAAGCTGGAGGCGATGTTCTTCGGGTAGCCACCGTCGATGATGACACAGGGATCCGGCAAAACTTGGGGATCGAGGGCCATGCCTTGGCTCATGCTGGCCACCCAAACGATAAAGTCAGCGCGGGGCAGGGCCTCTTCCAGCGAAGAGATCTCCCCCTGCTTGAGCTTGGCCTGCAATTCCTCCAGACGCCGTCGCTCTCGGGCGATGAGCAACAATTTGCCCAAGTGAGTGCGGGCCACCAACCATTGACAAATGGCGCTGCCGATATCTCCGGTCGCCCCCACCACCGCAACCGTAGCGGCTGCCAAGTCCATGGCGTAGCGCTGGGCCGCCAACTGCAGTTGCTGACAGATGATGTAGGCCGTGTGGGTATTGCCGGTGGTAAAGCGTTGGATCTCCAAGTCAATGTTGCGGACTCGCCGGAGACTGTCGAGGCGAAAAGTCTCAAAAATGATGCTGCTAAATCCCCCCAAAGCAGTAATGTTCAAGCCGCGCCGCTGGGCTAGGGCCATGGCATTCAACACTTTCCGACAAGCTGCCTTCACCCGTCCCCCCGCCAACATCTCCGGCAAGAAACAGGATTCGACGTACTGCCCATAAATCTTTTGGCCGGTGATGCTGGTTACCGTGATCTCGTCCACCACCTGAGGGGGAGCCATGCACCAGAACTCCAGGTCGCTCTCCGCATATTCGGAATAACCCAGCTTGTCTGCCACCCGCTTCGCATGGGCCAGGCTGGTCAAGTGCCCGATCAGGCCGAACATAAAGGTTTACCCGCTTGGATAACTGATGGATCCCATCAAAACATGTCCATACCCGCCTGTAGCCAGCCTAGAACTGCAGTCCGCCGGCAGAGGATGAATGCTGAGGTGGGTCATGCTGCCCGCAAACCCTGGGCAGAGAGGCGCATCACCTCGCGGGTGCTGAAGCCGATGTTGGCCAGCGCCTCTCCATAGGCAATCATAAAATCCTCGACGATGGCCTCGCGATCCATATAGATGGCTTCTACATCCTGATCCACCTGCTGCAGCATCTGCCAGACCAAGGGCAGGTTCTGGGCGTTGGCCGCTTCGATCTGCCCTTTGACCTCGCCAAAATGCTCCCCTAGCCAGCGCTCTCCAAAATTGAGGTGCAGATATTCATCCTTGACCACCCCCTCGGTGATCTTGCGGGCAAACTCATCGGCGACGGGGATGTAAATGTTGTAGGCGGCAATGGCAAAGCATTCGATGATCAGCGACTGAATGACCAAGCAGGTAACTAGGTCTCCGGCTGCTGCCGCTTTTTGGAAATTGTTGCGCAAAGGGGCGAAGAAAGTGCGGGCAAACTCCCTATCCGGCTCTACCTGCAGGTTTTTGCCGCAGGATTGAAAGCCTTTCATGTGCCGCAATTCCATCTTGGCCAGCTTGTGCAGCTCCTCTGCCCCTTCCGGCAACATCTCGGCCAGCTTGAGGTAGTTGTCGTGGGCTTCTTGTTCCCCTTCGATCACAATGCCGTTGATGCGAGAGTAGGCCTGCCGGTAAACCGCGCTGCCATAGTCCAAGGTGGTGCCACCCTCATCGGCTAAAGGCTGGGGGGTATTGGGCAGGACGTTCACTGGGGCCATACTCATGCATCTCCTCTCGGTGTTGTTTGGGTGTTGTTGATTGTCTATGCTGACTTGACAATCGCCTCGATTGCAGTTGAATCGCTCTCTTAATCAGAATAGCTGTAGCTGCCGCAGAATTGGCGGGATTCCTTTTGCGGAATGATAGGGGTCTGCTAGGGTGAGGGTTCGAGTGCCGTTGTGGAGCCTGCTGTATGTCTGCTCTTGGGGATGGCCTGAACCAGCTGCGCCAGTTGCTGGTGGAGCTGGAGGAACGATCCCTCGATCAGCCGATTGGCACTGCCGAGGAGGTGTTGCAGGCCATTGAGCTAGCCACGGCTTTTGAGCTGTTTGAGGCGGAGAGCAGCGGTTTGCTGCTGCAGATTGTGGCCAATCTCTGGGATCGGGTACGGCAGCAGGATTTGTCTCCAGGGGAGATTCAGACGGTATCGGAGAAGTTGCGGGCGGTGGGCTATACCGATGCCGAAATTCAGGAGATCCTGGACTTGGAGCCGGAGGGCTAGCCCCATTTTCCCCTCTAGGCTTGAACCATGCCCAGCTCTGCTGGAGTGATATCCGCTTCCATCTGAGTGGTGGCGTCGTAGCAGGCCCCTCGCAGGTTGGCCAGCTTGAGTTTGCACCGGGCCAGAAGGGATCCTCTCAAGTTGGCCCCGGTGAGATTGGCCCCCGCCAAGTCCGCTTGGCTGAGATCGGCTTCGCTCAAGTCCGCTTCCGCCAGGTTGGCCCCACGCAAGTTGGCTCCTTGCAATCGGGATCCCTGCAGCTTGGCTTTCTCTAGGTTGGCCAGCCGCAGGTTGGATCCCTGAAGATCCGCTTGGCTGAGGTCGGCGCCGCTCAGGTAGGCCCGCTCCAGGTTGGCAGAGGCCAGCTTTGCCTGGCGGAGAATGGATCCCCCCAAGTCGATCCCGGCCAAGTCGGCCCCGGCCAGATCAGCTCCGGCCAGTTGGCTGTTGCTGAAGTCCCGCTCACCGCTGCCGTAGCGTTGCAACAGGTCTGCTCCAGTTTCCACCATCGCTGTTTTCCACACCGGACGAATGGATCCTACCTAGGAATAGAAGGGCCGCCAAGAGCACGCTAGGATAGGCGCAAGCCGTTTTCCGGGATCCCCCCTTATGAGCTTGCCCCGTGTGCCCCGAACTCGACCTCGCCCCAAGCTGCGCTCGATCCCTCGCCGCCAAACCGAATCCGCCCTCTATGCCGAAATGCAGCAGCTCACTGTCGAAAAGCAGCGGCTCAACCAAGAGCTAGAGTTTATTCGAGAGCGGCAAGGGCAAATCCACGCGCGACTTCAGGAAATCGAGCAGGCCATGCAACACCTTCAGCAGGAGGCAAAAGCCTTTCGGGATCCCGCTCCTGCCTCTGAACCCGCCCAGCTCAGATCCCGCCCTTCCCGCTTCCCGCCCATGACCTTCGAGTATTGAGGGATCCTATAAATCTCAAAGAAGACCCAAGATTCAAAGCAGACCTAAGCAACAAGTCAGGGGATTCTGTAGCCAACTTAACTATTTGCTGCTTATCTCAACCCGACTCCAGAATCTGGGCCAGCGAACAGCTGTTCTCAAGCTGGCTGCACAGTTACCTGAACTTCAGCTAGAAATCGCAGGAGCCCCGCACTGTACCCGTAGGGTCAGTGTCGGGAGGAATGCGGAAGTTATGATAAAACCATGACCCAAGTCCTGACCGTCTCCTGCAAGCTCAAGGTAGCCCAGTCGCAAGCCGCCAAATTGGACGCGACTTTGGAGGCTTTTGGCCAAGCCTTGAATTGGGTCAACCAGAACACGCCGGAGAAAGTCGCCAACGCCGTTAAGCTCCAGTCTCTGTGCTACCGCGAAATCCGTGCCCGGTTCGGCTTATCCAGTAACTTGGCAAGGACTACGTCCCGCTTACGCGACCAGCAGGTCTGCAGACGGCTGGCCGGTGCCCGTAAAGTTGCCCAACAGAAAAACCGCCCCGTCAAAGCGTTCAAGAGAGGCTTCGCTACCTACGACGCTCGTATCTTTTCGTTCCGCGAGAAAGACTGGACGGTGTCGCTGACCACGGTGGAGGGTCGGGAGCGCTTTGAGCTGGCGATTGGCCGCTACCAGAGAGAACGGCTGGCGGGCTCCAATCCCAAATCTGCCACTCTGGTCAAGCGTAAAGACGGCTCCTACTCCATTCAAATCTGTGTGGAAGCGGAGCCATCCCCACCGCAACGCACGGGTAGAGTGCTGGGGGTGGACTTGGGGAGGACGGATATTGCCCATACGTCAGAAGGGGATAACTGGAATGGACAGCAGTTGAACCGAATCCGCGACCACTACTCCAAGCTGAGGGCGGCACTCCAACGCAAAGCCAGTAAGGGCACACGCAGTTCGCGGCGCAGATGCAGAGAACTGTTGCAACGGCTGTCTGGCAAGGAAAGACGCTTTCAGTCGCGTCAGCGTTGCGTAGCAAAAACGTGGGTCAATCATCGCATCTCCAAAGCTATTGTCTCTAGGGCAAAGGCGACAAACAGCGCTATTGCTCTGGAAGACTTGACAGGGATCCGGGAAAGGGTCAATCAACAGCCACGCAGCAAAGCTGAGCGCCGCAGAACCAATAACTGGGCGTTCTACCAGCTTAGGATGTTCGTGGTCTACAAGGCTGCCATTGCCGGAGTACCTGTGGTGCTGGTTCCGCCTGCCTACACGTCGCAGACCTGCCACCGGTGTTTGCACATCCATCCCGATCCTACGCAATCCTATCGCAGTGGAAAGAAGTTTAAGTGTGGGCACTGTGGATGGGAAGGAGATGCGGATTTGAATGGTGCGAATGTGATTGCGCTTTTGGGGGCTGCTGTAAACCAGCCTAGAGGTTCGTGGTTGGCTTGCCAACTGCAGGGCTACCGAAAGCCCGCCCTGTACTGCGAAGCAGTCAGGGTCGGGTAGTTTACGCAAACACCACCGTTTTGTTGTGGTACACCAGCACCCGATTCTCCAGGTGATACCGCACTGCCCGTGCCAGGACTAGGCGCTCCATGTCGCGGCCTTTGCGGACGAGGTCGGCAACGGTATCGCGGTGACTGACCCGCACCACGTCTTGCTCGATGATCGGCCCTTCGTCCAGATCTTCGGTGGCATAGTGGGCAGTCGCGCCGATGATCTTCACCCCCCGTTGATGGGCGCGGTGGTAGGGGTTGGCTCCGGCAAAGGCGGGCAGGGTGGAATGGTGAATGTTGATGACCGGCGGGGCTTGGCGGAGCAGCGACCCACTCAAGACCTGCATGTACTTGGCCAACACCACCAGGTCAATTCGATATTCCTGCAGGAGAGCGAGCTGACGGGCTTCGGCTGCGGCTTTGCCCTCTGGAGAAACGGGGATGTGGTAGTAATCGATGCCGAAGGAGCGGGCCACCGATTCCAGGTCGGGGTGATTGCTGATGATCAAGGGGATCTCGGCGGGCAGTTCTCCCGCCCTTTGCCGCCAGATCAGATCCAAAAGGCAGTGGCTTTGCTTGCTGGCCCACAACGCAATGCGACGGCGAGTGTCGGAAAAATGCAGTTCCCAGTTGGCTTGGATCCCACGGGCAATGCCTGAAAAGGCGGGGACAATTTCCGCTCGCTCCAGTTGGAAGCCCTGCAAGTCCCACTCGATGCGGCTCAAGAACAGTCCTGCTTCGGGATCCGTATGGTGATCGGCGTGAATGATGTTGCCGCCGTAGCTGTAGATGAAGCTGGAGAGCTTGGCTACCAACCCTTTTTGATCGGGGCAAGATACCAACAGGGTGGCACTGGGCATAGGTGGACAAAAAGCCTCAACCTTCTTACCGTAGGGCTGGGTTTTACTGCGGAGCAAGCCGTTTTCAATCTACCCGGTTGATCGCTTCCAACAGCCAGGGATCCACCGGCTGGCCATCCCAACGCTTTAGGTCGATGCGAATCCACATCGCCGCAGAAGAGCCGGCAGGGGGCAGTTCCTGGTGAAACGAGATCTCATAGTCGGACGGGTTCTGACCATGTTGCCGCAGCCAGGTCTCCACCTTGGCAGGAGCGAAGTAGGACTGCCCTTGCTCGAACAAGCGCGTAATTTCCATGCCGAAGCAAAGGGGGTTAAAGCGGGGCATAGACTAAGCAGCGTCTGCGGTTTGAGCGTCGTCGGCTACGGATGGGACGGGATCCGTCTCTGGGGGGGGCGTATCGGCAACTGACTCGGTGACTGCTGTTCGGGAAACCTTGGGAGGGGCGGCAGCCGTTGTCCCGCGGGTGGCTTTTTCCAGCTCTTGGGCCTCTTTGTTCAGTTGCGCCTCGAACTCTTTGGAAGCGTCCTGCAGGCTGCGCAGGGTTTTGGCCAGCGTGCGACCGATCTCCGGCAGTTTGCGGGGCCCGAAAACCAGAAGAGCCACCGCAAAGATAACCAACATTTCCGGCAGTCCAACACCCAAAAAATTCATGAGCTTTGCAGAGTACGGTTTGCTCGGGATCCCTTCCCTAGACTGACATTTTCTCGCCGCGGACTGCAAGTAACTGCCGGCTCTCCTCATCTATCCGATGGCTCTGGTGTTTTGCTCTCAGCTCATCCAGGCCAACCTCTCCCTGGCCGGCCAAGTCAAAATGGTAGAATTGCATCGTTAATCAATCAATGTCCTTCATTGGCCTAGGCTTGCCCATGCTCCAAACCCTACAAAAGCTCCTCGGGGATCCTAACGATCGCAAGATCCGGCAGTACCGTCCTGTCGTCAAGCTGATCAACTCGCTGGAGATCGAGATCGCCTCTCTTTCGGATGCGGAGCTCAAGGCCAAGACCACGGAGTTTCGCCAGCGCTTAGACAGAGGAGAATCTCTGGACGATCTCTTGCCGGAGGCATTTGCCGTGGTGCGGGAGGCTGCCAAGCGGGTCTTGAACTTGCGCCATTACGACGTACAGCTCATCGGCGGCATGGTGCTGCACGAAGGCCAGATTGCCGAAATGAAAACCGGTGAAGGGAAAACCCTGGTCGCCACCCTGCCCGCCTATCTCAACGGTCTCACCGGGAAAGGGGTTCACATTGTTACCGTCAACGGCTACTTGGCCCGTCGGGACTCGGAGTGGATGGGACAAGTGCATCGTTTCTTGGGCCTGACGGTCGGTCTAGTGCAAGAGGGCATGTCACCCGAAGAAAAGCGCCGCAGCTACAACTGCGACATTACCTACTGCACCAACAGCGAGCTGGGCTTCGACTACCTGCGGGACAACATGGCCACCGATATCAAAGAGGTGATGCAACGGCCCTTTAACTACTGCATCATCGACGAGGTGGACTCAATCCTTATCGACGAGGCCCGCACTCCCCTGATCATCTCCGGTCAGGTGGCTCGCCCCTCCGAAAAATACCTGCGGGCAGCCCAGGTGGCGCGGGAGCTGATCCGAGATGAACACTATGAGGTGGATGAAAAAGCCCGCAACGTCATCCTTACCGACGAGGGGTTTGAAGCCGCCGAGCGGTTGCTGGGGGTCTCTGACCTGTTTGATCCCAAGGATCCCTGGGCGCACTTTGTCTTTAACGCGGTGAAGGCCAAAGAGCTCTTCATCAAGGATGTCCACTACATCGTCCGCAATCAAGAGGTGGTGATCGTGGACGAGTTCACTGGGCGGGTGCTCCCCGGTCGTCGCTGGTCCGATGGGCTGCACCAGGCGGTGGAGGCCAAAGAGGGGGTGCCGATTCAAAGCGAGAGCCAAACCCTGGCCACCATCACCTACCAAAACCTTTTTCTGCTCTATCCCAAGCTTTCCGGCATGACGGGCACGGCCCGCACCGAGGAGGCCGAGTTCGGCAAAACCTACAACCTAGAAGTCACGGTGATCCCCACCAACCGACCCATCCGCCGCAAAGATGCCCCCGACTTGGTGTACAAGACCGAAAGGGGCAAGTGGCAAGCGGTTGCCGAGGAAATTGCCCACATGCACGTCCAGGGGCGCCCCGTCCTTGTGGGCACCACCAGCGTGGAAAAATCCGAACGCCTCTCGGCCATGCTCAAGGAAATGGGGATCCCTCACAACCTCCTCAACGCCAAGCCGGAAAACGTGGAGCGGGAGGCGGAGATCATTGCCCAGGCGGGGCGAAAAGGTGCCGTAACCATTGCTACCAACATGGCCGGGCGAGGCACGGACATCATCCTGGGAGGCAATGCGGAGTACATGGCTCGCCTCAAGCTGCGGGAACGGCTGATGCCCAAGCTGGCTCAATTGGACGCCGACAACCCCTTGGGATCCGTTCAGATGGTGGGACGGGGGGGTGGCCAGGGATTTGGTGGGACAGCACCCAAGCCGAAAAAATCCTGGACGGTGGTCTCCCCCAATTTTTACCCCTGTGAGCTGTCGGCCCGCACCAACCAAGCTTTAGACGAAGTGGTGGCAGCAGCCGTGACCAAGTATGGGCTGAACCGTCTGCCAGAGCTGGTGGTGGAGGATCTCATCGCAGTAGCTTCCGAGAAAGCGCCGGTGCAGGATCCGCTAATTTTGCAACTGCGGGAGGTTTACAACAGCATCAAAGCCGAGTACGAAAAAATTACTGAGGCCGAGCACGAAGAGGTGGTGAGGCTGGGGGGCCTGCACGTGATCGGTACGGAGCGCCATGAATCCCGCCGTATCGACAACCAGCTGCGGGGCCGCGCCGGGCGACAAGGGGATCCCGGCTCCTCGCGGTTTTTCCTCAGCTTGGAAGACAACCTGCTCAAGATTTTCGGTGGCGAGCGGGTAGCCAAGCTCATGGACATGTTCCGGGTGGAGGAGGATATGCCCATCGAGCACCCGCTGCTCAGCAGCAGCCTGGAGAATGCGCAGAGAAAAGTGGAAGTATACTACTTCGACATGCGCAAGCAGGTGTTCGAGTATGACGAGGTGATGAACAACCAGCGGCGGGCCATCTACTCAGAGCGGCGGCGCATCTTGGAGGGGGAAAACCTCAAGACCAAGATCCTTGACTATGTGCGCAAAACCGTTGGCGAGATCGTGCGAGCGCATGTCAACCCAGAGCTGCCCCCGGAAGAGTGGGAAATTGACAAGCTGACCGCCAAGATGCAGGAGTTTGTGCCGCTCCTGAAGCAAAACCTCAAGGTTGAAGACCTGCAGGATCTCTCCTACGAGCAGATCTTGGACTACCTGATCAAGCAGGCAGAACTGGCCTATGAGGCCAAAGAGGCTTTTCTGGATACCTTTGAGCCCGGTTTGATGCGCAAGGCAGAGCGCTTTTTCCTGTTGCAACAGGTGGACACCCTCTGGCGGGAACACCTGCAGCAGATGGAGGCGCTGCGGGAAGCTGTGGGCCTGCGAGGCTACGGTCAGAAGGATCCCCTGATCGAGTACAAGAACGAGGGCTACGAGCTGTTCCTGGAGATGATGGACAACATCCGCCGCAACACGGTGTACAACCTATTCATCTTTACTCCCCAAATTGTGCAAGTGCCCCAGGCATCGCGACCGGCTCCGGCACCCACTGCGGCTGCCAGCCCTGATCCCAGCTCTGCTTCAGGGGTGGTGGAAGCCGATTTCACGGAAGAATAATTGGCGTAGAGAGAAGTCAGCGGGGGAGGAGGATCTGTCGTAATGCCTCTTTCAGTTGTGGGTACTGGAAGGTAAAGCCCATCTGCAAAGCCGCTTGCGGGATCACTTTCTGCCCCGTCAAAACCACTTGAGCTGCCTCGCCCAACAGCAGTTCCAACGCCAGCTCCGGCACAGGCAACCAAGAGGGGCGACCCAAGACCTGGCCTAAGGTTCGGCAAAACTCTTCCATCTGCACCGGGTTGGGAGCGGTGGCGTTGAACACTCCGGATCCCTGCTCCAGCAGGAAGCAGACCAAGCTCACCCAATCCTCGCGGTGGATCCAAGACAGCCATTGTTTGCCGGAGCCGATCGTTCCGCCGATAAAAAATTGGAAGGGAGCCAACATCTGCCCCAGCGCTCCTCCATCCGGCCCCAACACAATCCCTGTGCGCACGATGGCCAAACGGATCCCCAATTCCTCAACCGACCGGGCGGCAGCTTCCCAAGCTTGACAGACTTCTGCCAGAAAATCTTGGGCCGGGGGATCCGTCTCCGTCAGGGGATCCCCTTCTGGATGGGATCCGTAGTAACCCACCGCCGAGCTGCTGATCATCACCTGGGGCTTTTGGTTGAGGGAGGCGAGGGCTTGGACAAGGGCCTGGGTGGTTTCCACACGGCTACGACGGATTTCTTTTTTCTTGGCCTCTGTCCA
Organism: Thermostichus sp. MS-CIW-25; assembly: GCF_054060015.1. Lineage (NCBI taxonomy): Bacteria > Bacillati > Cyanobacteriota > Cyanophyceae > Thermostichales > Thermostichaceae > Thermostichus > Thermostichus sp. MS-CIW-25. The sequence continues at coordinate 42,173 of NZ_JBSSCS010000003.1, read as the reverse complement.
GCGAGAAGATGCCAAAGGCTCTCCGGCCAAGTTGACTATCCCCTCGTACCCTTCCAAGGCGGTTGCCCAGGTTTGCGGTTGGTAGGGATCGTAGGGCAGCAGCTTGAGGTTGGGGGATTCCCCCAAAATGCGGCGGGCTTGCTCCGGGCGGCGGGTCAAGACCAAAACCTGATCCCCTTGCTCCAGCAAACGGGCCACCAAGCGACGCCCGATAAAACCACTTCCACCCGTGATGACAATGCGCATGATGTGGATCCGACTTGCATCTGCACAAGCCCTGTGCCGCCCTTGTCCTTTGAACGGTGCAGAGCCTTTCCGCTATTCGAACCTCTAGCCTAGCGCGTTTCCTGCCCCGCGTTGGCCATTGCCTGGGATCCCGCCATCCGTTTGCTGAGCTTGGCGAAGTGGCAGAGCCCAAGAAAGCCCAAGAATAAAAATGTTTTGCGGCAAAGCGTAAACTACCCGACTCCGACCGCTAAGCGGTACGGAGCGGGCTTTCAGCAGCCCTGAGCCTGCTTTGCTCTACCAGAGAACAAAACAGGCCCGAACCTCTAGGCTGGTTTACGACAGCCCCCAAAAGCGCAATCACATTCGCACCATTAAAGTCCGCATCCCCTTCCCATCCACAGTGTCCACACTTGAACGACTTACCACTGCGGTAGGATTGCGCAGGGTCGGGATGGATGTGCAGGCACTTGTGGCAGGTCTGGCTGGTGTAGGCGGGCGGCACCAGCACCACAGTCACCCCCGCAACTCTCGCCTTGTATTCCAGAAACTGCCTCAGTTGGTAGAACGCCCAACTGTTGGCCCGCCTACGCTCTGTCTTGCTGCGTGGCTGTTGATTGACCCTTTCCCGGATCCCCGTCAGGTCTTCCAGAGCAATAGCGCTGTTGGTAGCTTTTGCCCTAGAGACAACGGCTTTGGAGATGCGATGATTGACCCACGTTTTTGCTACGCAACGCTGACGCGACTGAAAGCGTCTCTCCTTGCCAGACAGCCGTTGCAACAGTTCTCTGCATCTGCGCCGCGAACTGCGTGTGCCCTTACTGGCTTTGCGTTGGAGTGCCGCCCTCAATCGGGAGTAGTGGTCTCGAACTCGGCTCAACTGCTGTCCATTCCAGTTGTCCCCTTCTGAGGTATGAGCGATATCCGTCCTTCCAAAGTCCACCCCGATCACCTTGTCGGCATCTTGTTGCTTGGGTGGCTTCTCCTCTACGCAAATCTGGATGTAATAGGAGCCGTCCTCCCGCTTGACCAGGGTGGCGGCTTTGGGGTTGGAACCAGCCAGTATTCCACGCTGGTAGTTGCCAATGGCCAGTCCAAAGCGCTCTCGCCCTTCCACCGTGGTCAGCGACACCGTCCAGTCTTTCTCGCGGAACGAGAAGATACGTGCGTCGTAGGTAACGAACCTACGCTTGAACTCTTTAACTGGACGGTTGTGCTGTCTCGCCACTTTGCGAGCGCCTGCCACCCGTCTGCAGGCCTGCTGGGCCAAGTTGCTAGACAAGCCGAATCGGGCGCGAATCTCGTAGTAGCAAAGGGATTGCAGTTTGACCGCATTGACGATCTTCTCCGGCGTGTTCTGGTTGACCCAGTTCAGTGCCTGCACAAAGGCATCCATCGTCGCGTCCAATTTGGCGGCTTGCGACTGGGACACCTTGAGCTTGCAGGAGATGGTCAGGACTTGGCTCATAGGTTCATTGTACTTCATCAAAGCGCATTCCTCCCGACACTGACCCTACGGGTACAGTGCGGGGCTCCTGCGCTAGTAAGCTGACACACCTGGAAAAATCGGCTTCAATAGGCCCTAGCTGCGCTTCTTGGCAGCAGAGGTGGTTCATCGTCCCCCTATTTTCTTCCCTTCACCCGTGACACCCAAGTCTTCTTCCCGTACCCCGGCTCGCCACGTGTCTATGCGTGCAGAGCAGGTTGCTGGGCCTCGGCTGGACATCTCTGTTGCTCCACGAGTGCATCGCTCCCAAGGGCAGGGATCCCTGGTTCGGGCAGGGTTTCCCTCCTCTCTCCCAATTTCCGGTCGGCGGACGATCCCTGTCCAGCGCTCCCGCCGGCGCGGACGGCAAGAACCTGGCCACGAGCCTCAAGTCTGGGAGATGGCCTGTCACATCGGGGTGAATGTCTTGTTTACGGCGGCTGCCCTCAGTGGTTTGTATCGCCTCTTGCCGGTGCAGTTGGCTCAGCACCACCGGCTCCAGGTTCTGGAGCGGCATATCGAGGTCTTGTCCACTCGGATTTCTCGGCTGCAGGAGGGGGTGGATCGAGGTATGGATCCCTTGCAGCAGGAGGCCCTGATCAAGGAACGGCTGAATCGGGTGCCACGCAATCAAATTCAGGTGCGTTTGGTGGATCCCAGTACCTGGGTGGCGGACGACGAGAAGAACACCCACCCTTCCTGGATCGGGCAGTCCACCCAGCCGTCTGCCAGGCCGTAGGCTGCCTCTGCCTAGGCTTGTTTGAGAAGCAGGGCCACCTCTTTGGCAAAGTAGGTGAGGATGATATCGGCGCCAGCCCGCTTCATGGCCAGCAGGGATTCCAACATCACTTTTTTGCCGTCGATCCAGCCCTTTTGTTCGGCGGCTTTGATCATGGCGTACTCGCCGCTGACGTTGTAGGCAGCCACGGGCAGATCCGTTGATTCCTTGACTCGGTAGATGATGTCCAGGTAGGCCAGGGCCGGCTTCACCATCACCATGTCCGCCCCCTCGGCCTCGTCCAGCTCCACCTCTTTGATGGCTTCCCGAGCATTGGCGGGATCCATTTGATAGCTTTTTTTGTCTCCGGATTTGGGCGCGGATCCCAGGGCATCGCGGAAGGGGCCGTAGAAGGCAGAGGCATATTTGGCAGAATAGGCCAGGATCGCCACATCGGTATAGCCTTGGTCATCCAGGGCCTCCCGAATGGCACCGACACGACCGTCCATCATGTCCGAGGGGGCCACAATATCCGTTCCCGCCTCTGCTTGGGAGAGGGCTTGCTTGACCAAAACTTCCACCGTCTCGTCGTTGAGGATCACCCCATCCCGCACAATGCCGTCGTGGCCGTCGCTGTTGTAAGGATCCAAAGCCACATCGGTTACCACCAAGATCTCGGGGATTTCCTGTTTAATCCGCCGCACCGACCGCTGGATCAAGCCTTCCGGGTTGAAGCACTCCCGCCCGGTGGGATCCTTTTTCTCTTCCGGCACCACCGGGAACAGGGCCACCGCCGGGATCCCCAGTTGAGCGGCTTCTTCCACCTCCTTTAGCAGCAGGTCTAGGGTGTAGCGGTAGCAGCCGGGCATCGACTCCACTTCCTGCCGCTGGTTCTCCCCCTCCATGACAAACAGGGGATAGATCAGATCCTGCACCCGCAGGTGGGTTTCCTGCACCATCTGGCGGAAGGCCTCTGTGCGCCGCAGCCGACGGGGACGGTAGATCAGGTCTTGGCTCATGAGAGCAGGGGGAAAGAGGGCGTTTCTATTTTGCCATGAGGTCGGTAGGGGCTGAGCTGGTCGTCCGGCGAGGGGCGACATCCGGGGCAGAGAGGAAATGCCGGGCCAGCCAGCGGCGAAGGGTCTCTTTTACCGCTTCCGCTTGGCAGTCGTGTAAAAGATCGTGGCGGGACTGGGGAAAATCGTGGATTTCTCCCTGGGGCAGCCGACGGGCAAAATCCACAGCTCCGGCAGGATTGACGACGATATCGGCAGAGGTGTAAAGCAGCAAAACCGGCAGGCGGAGCCGATGGGCTTGATCAAGGCAGCGCTGCCCGCTGCGCACCAGTTCGGCTGTGAATCTGGCCCGCGTTACACCACACATGTGGGGATCCGCCACAAAGGCGGCTTGCTGCTCGGGTAGGGAAGTCACCCGCGCTGGCTCGTAGAGGCCGGTCAAGGCCAACTGGGGAATAACCCTGTCCAAAACTTGCAGAAGGGCGTGGGTCAAAGGGGTGAAATAGTGGTCGATGCGAAAAGCGGGAGAGATGAGGATCAGGCCCTGCACCTGGCCGGGATGGGCAAGGGCATATTCCGTAACCCAGTTGGCCCCCGCGCTATACCCACACCAGATCTGCGGGATCCCTTTCTGCGGCCAAATCTGCTGCGTGATCCTCTCCAGATCGGCTTGATATTGGCTGAAACGGTCGATCCAGCAGCGGATCCCGCCGGAGCGACCAAATCCCCGCATGTCAGGCGCCAAAACCTCCCACCCTTGAGCAGCCAACTCGCCGGCCAAAGGGCAAAACCCGCCGCCGTGATCCCCTTTACCGTGCAAAAGCAACACCCGTCCGCAAGGGGATCCCTGGGGCCAGTGGTGCAGAAAAGCCGGGATCCCATCGGAAAGCAGCAACTCCTGGGGCCGATAGATCCCCGACGAAGGTTGCGGCTGAGCTCCCGACCGCCCATCCAGAACCTCTAAGTGGCCTAACCGATCAAAAGGCATGGGCAAATCCAACACACGTCCGGCAAGACCGGCAAAGCCGCAAATTATATCTTCCTATGTCCCGGTCGCCCGCGAGCGTTGCTGCCGCTGAGGAGTTGCAATCTTTGTTTCCAGCCCAGCATATTTCTTAACAATCTCTGCTCTTGCCGGGGATCCCCGACATGCCGGGCTTTGCAGCCTTTTCTGAGGATGGGATGAAAGGATCTCTCGGGGGGAGACTGGGGCCATTTGCGGGAAAAAGGCCCTCTGAGAGGTATGATGTTGTGAAGAAGTTTTGCGGGGTCTCAGGTTTGACGGGATCCCCTCTCTGGGGTGGTTCACCCTTGTTTTACGATTGCCTTAGCGCTTCATCAGTTCACTCAGTCGGAAACGGGTTGCTGAAACTATGCTGTTACTGAAAATCTCTGTTTACGCGGTTGTCATCTTTTTTGTGGGGCTTTTTGTGTTTGGTTTTTTGAGCAACGACCCCTCCCGCAACCCCAACCGTCGAGACCTGGAGTAGGGGATCCCGCCTTGGGCAGCTTGCGAACTCCAGTGATAACTGGCTCATCGCTTGAGGGAGCATGCCTCCGGCCCTGTTTTTGCCGAACCTTGCTGGTTGCCCTAGCTATGGGAGAACGGATGCCCAGGGAGCTCCTGCTGGCGGGGTAGCGACAAAGTTGCTGCTGGTCATGGGTTGCAGCAGCGGTGAGCGAGATTCAGTCTTGTTGCAACTCCGTCCCGCTGGCACGACCTGTGGCGGCCATTCCCCTCTGGAGTGAATGGCCTCGCCTCAAAGCTGGCAACTCGGCTGGCTCACTGGAAGGCGGTAATCAGCAATGTCTGGGATCCGGAGCGATTCTGTTGGTCAAACGCGGTAATCCGGAACTGCCAAACGCCGATGGGATCCCCGAGGGCAACGCGGAAGTCGGTGATGAAGCTACAAAAGGTGGCCCCGGGATTGCAGCCGGCCTGCTGCGGGCTGAAGAATTCCCTCTGCACACGCACGCCGCTGGGGCTGAAAGTTTCCAGCTCGATGAACTGCGTTGGACGAGCACCGCCGGGCACACTCACCTGCACCGTAAAAGCCGGCGTGGAGGTGCCCACCCGCACCGAGGTGGGCGCATTGATAAACGAAACCGTTGGGCCTTGGGGTGGGGGCAGGATCGAGCCCCCTGAGCTGCCGCCATCTCCACAAGCAGCCAGCCCAGTGGCCAAAAGGCCAGTGGCCAAAAGGGTGAGAGCAGTCCGTTGCATCCCGCAGTTCCTCACGCAAACCCATCCATCCTGGCAAGACTTGACCAGAATCTGTACCACCGCTTGAGCGGCACAGCTCTAAGTTACTTTTCTAAGTTACTTTCTGCCGCCGCAGCCTGAGAAAGGAGGCGCCCCGACCCAAATCTGCATGGGCCTTTGCGCAGAGTTGATTCCCTTGCTTCAGAGCAGCAGCAAGCGCCGCAACAGCAACGCTATCACCGCAACAAAGCTGGCCACGATGAGCTGTCCCGGCAGAGTATAGCCAGAGTAAAGCCCTATCAACCTCAGCAACTCCCCATTCCAGGGGTGCGTGGCCAAAAGGTAGAGAATCCCGGTCAGGTGAACCAAGGCCAAAGCCACCAAGCTGCCGGATCCCAGCTCTTGGAGGCCCACCGGGGAGTCAGGGATCCCTTCTGCCCACCGCTTGGCATCGGCAGCGCGTTGGTGGGCCGGGGGAGAAGGGTAGGGATCCCGTTGCGGAAAAGCAATTGTCCCGCAGGCCCAGGCTCCTGGCAGAAACCCCAGCAAGTAGCCAAAGGCAGGCTGGTATAGGTACTGCCACCCTCCCCCTTGGGCAAACACCTGTAGCCCTGCCAGCCCCAACCCTAGGTAGACGATCTGGGCGCACACCGCCGCCACCGGCCCCGCCAAACAAGCCGTCAGCAACACGCCCCCAATTTGCAGCGAAAAGCTGTATCCCCCCAACCCAGGCAGCCCGGGCGGAAAACTCAAATGGGTTAGGGTGCCCAAAATGGTCAGGAGGACCCCAATCGCCGTCCAAAGCCATTCCAGAGGAGTTAAGAGCAAGCCAGACCGCATAAACCGAGAGGAAATTTTTCCCTATGCTAAGAAAGGGAAGGGGCAGATGGGGTGGGCAAAAGGTGGTCAAGGCAGAGTGGATTGAACTGGCCCAGGCCCTGGCCGATGCTGCCGGAGCGGTGATTCGCCTCCTGTTTCGCGGAGAACTGCAAGCCGAATACAAAGAGGCCCGCTCCCCAATTGTGACGGTGGCCGACCGGGAGGCAGAGCGAGCTATGCGGGCTTTGCTGATGGCCCAAGTGCCAGAACACAACATCCTTGGCGAAGAGTTTGGTTTTCACCAGACGGGATCCCTCTATACCTGGGTTCTGGATCCCTTGGATGGCACCATCGCCTTTTCCACCGGCAAGCCCACCTTTGCCACTTTGATTGCCCTCTTGGAAGAAGACCGCCCCATTTTGGGCATCATCGATCAGCCGGTGTTGCGCGAACGCTGGCTGGGGGTACGGGGACAGCCCACTCAATGGATAACCCCCTCTCACCGACAGGCTGCTCAAACCAAGGCCAATACCGACCTCAGCCGCGCCTACTTGAGCTGTACCACCCCTGATTTGTTCACCCAACCCGACCAACAACGGTGCTTCCAGGGGCTCAGCCAAGCAGTTCACGTTACCTCCTATGGGGGCGATGGCTACCAGTACGGCCTGCTGGCCAGCGGCTGTGTGGATCTGGTGATGGAGTGTGGCCTTGCCCTCTACGATTTTGCTGCCCTTGTGCCGGTGATTGAGGGATCCGGTGGCGTGATTACCGATTGGCGAGGGGATCCCTTAACCCGCACCTCCACGGGAGAAGTGTTGGCGGCAGCCAACCCCAGCTTGCATCGACAGGCCCTGGCCGCGATTCAAAAAAGCGGGATCTACCCAGCGAAATAAGCAGGCTCATTGCCAGGTTTCCACTTGATGTTGCAGCCCAGGCTGGGCTTTTGGTCGGGATCGATGGGCTTGCCGGCCAGAAGGTTATCCAGCGCCGCCCGCAAATCTTTGCCCGTCACCGGCACATCGGTCAGGCTGGGACGGCTGTCGTCCAGTTGACCGCGATAGACCAACTTGCGATCCGCGTCGAACAAGAAAAAGTCGGGGGTGCAGGCGGCGGTGAAGGCTTTGGCCACCTCTTGGGTTTCGTCGTAGCAGAAGGGGAAGGTAAAGCCCAAGGTCTCGGCCATCTTCTTCAAGTTCTCTGGGCTGTCATCCGGGTATTTCTCCACATCGTTGGCGCTGATGGCTACAATGCCGACGCCGCGATCCTTGTAATCTCTGCCAAGGCGGGCCAGCTCCTCTTGCACGTGCTTCACATAGGGACAGTGCTGGCAGATGAACATCACCAGCAGGGCCGGCTTGTCGGCAAAGGTGGAGAGGGAGATGGTTTGGCCGCTCACCACATCCGGCAGGCTGAAGTCAGGGGCTGGGGTGCCCAAAGGCAGCATGGTTGAGGGGGTACGGGCCATAACAAACCTCCAGCGTAAGGTTTCCTCAATCATTGTGGATCATCCTGCTCCCACAGGAGCCGTCGCAAGGGGATCTCGCCGGCAAACGGGAGCGCCGGAAGGGATCCCAAGCAGGCCGGGGACAGCTTTTACAATTGGATAAGGTTGGCAACACGATTGTTGGGGAGCTGAGCCTTGAGCACCGCCGTCTTACCTGCTGCTCCTTTGGTGGATACTCACGTCCACCTCAACTACCCCGATTTTGCCGCGGATCTGCCCCAAGTGGCCGAGCGCTGGCGTCAGACGGGGATCCGGCGTTTGGTGCATTCTTGTGTAACACCGGCAGAATTCCCCCAGTTGCAGGCCATTGCCGACCAGTATCCGGAAGTATTTTTGTCGGTGGGGCTGCACCCTTTGGAGGCGGGCCAGTGGCAGCCCGATTTGGCCGAAAAGATCGCCCACCTGGCCGCCAGCGACGAGCGAGTGGTGGCTATCGGGGAGACGGGCCTGGATTTCTACAAGTCCAACCCGGCGGATATCGAGCGGCAAAAAGAATCCTTCTGGGCCCAGATTGCCATTGCCCAAGCGCAGGATCTGGCGTTGATCGTCCATTGCCGCGAGGCGGCAGCAGCCACCTACGCCATCCTCAAGGAGGCCATGGCCACGGGGGGGCCAGTGCGGGCGGTGATGCATTGCTGGAGCGGATCCCCGGTGGAAACCCGGCAGTTTGTGGAGCTGGGCTGCTACATCAGCTTCAGCGGCATTGTTACTTTCAAGAACGCCGAGACCGTCCGCCAGTCGGCCTTGGAGGTGCCCCTATCCCAGCTTTTGGTGGAAACGGATTGCCCTTTTCTGGCTCCCACCCCCTTCCGCGGCAAACGCAATGAGCCGGCTTACGTGCAGCGGGTGGCCCAAACCTTGGCGGAGCTGCTTGGGATCCCACCGGAAAAACTGGCAGAAGAAACCAGCCAGAACGCTGCTCGCCTGTTTCGGTTGCCTCTCCTCTAGCTCTGCTTTCCGAGGGCGCGGGTGAGCCGTAGGCCATTCCCGACCCTAGATCTCACCCGATCTCAGGCGATTCCAACCCGGGAAACCCTGAGTTACCATTTTTAACTTTTTCTTTAACTTTTCTTTTGAACTCCGACTGCTCTTCTCAAGGGCATCCTATGCTGGAAAAAAGGGATGTATTTTTAGGTACTTTCCGCTAATTCCAGGGGCTAGGGGCTTGCAACTATGGATACTGAAACGTGGGCTGCCGCAGCTCGACCCAGCCGAGATGCCCTCATCAACCGCATCACCCACCAGATTCGGCAATCCCTGGAGCTGGATCAGATCCTGAGGGCGACGGTGGAGGAGGTGCGCGCCTTTTTGGGTACGGATCGGGTGAAGGTGTACCGCTTCGACCCGGAAGGGCATGGGACGGTGGTGGCGGAAGCACGAGGCGGGGAGCGGCTGCCCTCGCTCTTGGGGTTGACTTTTCCGGCAGGGGACATTCCCGAGGAGGCGCGGCGGTTGTTTCGCCTAGCTCAGGTGCGGGTGATTGTGGATGTGGAGGCGCAGAGCCGTTCCATCAGCCAGCCGGAGTCTTGGGGGTTGTCTGCTAGGGTTCCTCTGGGCGAGCCGCTGCAGCGGCCCGTGGATCCCTGCCATGTTCACTATTTGAAGTCCATGGGGGTGGCCTCTTCCTTGGTGGTTCCCCTGATGCATCACCAGGAGCTATGGGGGCTGTTGGTCTCCCATCATGCTGAGCCTCGTCTGTATTCTCCAGAAGAGCTGCAGGTGGTGCAGTTGCTGGCGGATCAAGTTTCCATTGCCATTGCTCAGGCGGAATTGCTGGAGCAGGCGCGGCAGAAGGCGCAGCAGGAACGCCTAATCAACCAAATTGCTGCCCTGGTTTATTCGCCCCTACACCCGGAGACGACCTTGACTACGGTGCTGGAGCAGCTTGCTGCCGGTTTGCAGGGGATCGGGGCGCGGCTGCGGATCCACTTTATGGGCTCAGATACCCTCTGTTGTCATGGCGTGCAACCCCCGGCCAGCTACGACACCTGGCTACAGGAGCAGCTCGGAAGGGCCGGAGGAGCGGGGGGCTGGGTGAAGATGTGGTCGCTATCCCACTTGGAGAAATGGCCGGAGCTGCAAGAGCAGATGAAGCAGACGCCCATTCGTGGCCTGCTGATGGTACAGCTTGTCTGGAATGACCAGCCCGTGGGCTGGCTGAGCGTGTTTCGCGCGGCCATCTGCCAAGAAACCCACTGGGCGGGTTACCGTTGGTTTGCTCAGGGGGATCCCAGACAAGAACTGCCTTTGATCTCTTTTGCTGCCTGGCGGGAGCTGAAAATTGACGAGCCTAAGGCTTGGTCAGCTGCAGAGCAAGAGCTGATGAGTCGGGTCGGGGTACATTTGGCCCTGTCCATTACGCAAAATCAGCTCTACCGGCAGTTGCAAACCCTCAACGCCCGTCTGGAGCAGGAGGTGCAGGAGCGGACGGCGGCCCTGCAGCGATCTCTGGCTATGGATGCCCTCTTGCAGCGGGTCACCGACCAGGTGCGCAGCAGTTTGGAGGAAGCCCAGATCCTGCGGGCAGTGGTGCAGGAGTTGGCCCTGGGGTTGCCCATTCAAGGTTGCGATCTCTGTCTCTACGATTTGGCATCTGGCCAAGCGACGGTGCGCTATGAATACACCTCTGACCTGCCGCCCGCCGGCGGGATCACCCTGACTTTGGCCGACTACCCCGATCTTTACCGGCACCTGCAAGGGGGTCAAGCGGTGCAATTCTGCCACTTGCCTGGGCAGGGCTGGATCCCCCGTCGGGAAGGGCTGACCCTGCTGGTGTGCCCGCTGCGGGATGACCAAGGGGTGCTGGGGGATCTCTGGCTGGCGAAGCCGGCAGCCGAGTGCTTTGATGAACTGGAGGTGCAGGTGGTGCAGCAGGTGGCGGATCACTGCGCCATTGCCATCCGCCAGGCCCGCCTCTACCAGGCTTCTGTGCAGCAAATTGGTGAGCTGGAGCGCCTCAACCGCCTCAAAGATGATTTTTTGAGCACCGTCTCCCACGAGCTGCGCACCCCCATCACCAACATGAAGATGGCCATCCAACTGCTGAAAACCGCCCGCGCCCCCCAAAAACGAGAGCAATATCTCAAGATTTTGGAGCAGGAGTGTGAGCGGGAGGCGGAACTGGTAAACGACCTGCTGGATCTGCAGCGGTTGGAGCAGGGATCCAAAACGCTCCATCTGGAAGAAGTGCCGCTGGCAACCTGGCTGCCCAGCGTGCTGGAGCCGTTTCTACAGCGGGCCCAGGCCAACCAGCAACGGTTGCAGTGGCAGATCGCGCCGAATGTGGGCAAGGTGCTCACCGATCAAGGTGGCCTGGAGCGGGTGGTGCAGGAGCTGGTCAACAACGCCTGCAAGTATACTCCCCCAAGGTGCAGCATCTGGGTAACGGCGCAGCGGCCCGGCCCGCAGCAGGTGGAAATCCGGGTGATCAACGAGGGAGTAGAAATTCCCCACAGCGAGTGGGAGCGCATCTTCGAGAAGTTTTACCGCATTCCCAGCGGGGATCCCTGGAAGCGGGGCGGCACCGGCCTGGGCCTGGCTTTGGTCAAGCAGTGGATGCAGCGGCTGGGGGGCAGCGTCTCGGTGGAGAGTTCTCAAGGCAAAACCTGCTTTACCCTGGTGTTGCCGCAGGGATCCCTGCCTGTGCAGACCTCCCCCCTGGCCTGTGCCTAGCGACATGAGCGACGCCCCCTCAGAAGCGCTGCGTCTGGCCGCCGAGCAGTTTAACCGGGGGGAATTTTACGCCTGCCACGACACCCTAGAGGCCCTGTGGATGGAGGCAGTGGATCCAGAGCGGCGTTTTTACCAGGGTCTATTGCAGACGGCAGTGGCCTACTATCACCTGCAGAACGACAATCGCCGTGGCTGCATGATCCTGCTGGGGGAGGCCAACCGCAAGCTGGCGGACTTTCTGCCCACCTACGCTGGATGGGATGTGCAAGCCCTGTGGCAGGCTAACCAGGGCATCCTGCGGCATCTTTCTCAACTGCAACCCCAGGATCCCTTGCCTTATCTAGCCGTCCCCACCCTGAGTTGGGTTGAAGACTGACCTGAGCAGGCCCAACAGCGGCGCTAGCGCTTGGAGCGACGGGCTTTGCGCTCAACTTCGTTGCGTCGCCGCCGATCCCGCCAGTCGATGAAGGTAATGTAGCCAACGCCCAGGGTTACGGCTGTCAACAGCAAAAAGATGCTTCCGTAGGCGATGCGGGCGACCAAGGGAAGATCGGTTTCCATGGTGTGAGCGGGGGTAACCCCGTCAATATCGGCGGCAGGAACAACAAGATGAATGCAAGATGGATGTGAGGCTCAATCCAGGCATGACAAATTACATGCCGTTGCGCCCCCAGACCACCAGGGCAATGGAAAGAACGAAGAAGGTGGGGACGGCAATCCAGCCAAGGGTGATGATGTCCATAGGTCTAGCCCAGCTAAAGAGGGGTTATCTCGAGGTGATCCCATTTTACGAGAGGAGATCCCTTGTCAACGGACATCTACGAACACCTGTTTTCAGTTCAAGCTGGCTACAGTGGAGTTAAATCTGAAACATCTGAGCCAAACGAGGTGGGATCCGATGGTACTGGACACATTGCCGCTGGTTGCCGCTGTAGCCATCGCCATTTTTATGCTGGTTTTTTGGGTGCGGGTGGTTCGAGAGGCCATCTGGACAACGGTGGGGATTGTAATCATCTTGGCCGTGTTGTACGTGGTCTTTAGAATTGGCCCGCGGCAGGTGCTGCAGGAGTTGCGGGATCCCTTTGCCCTTCTAGAACAGGTTTGGCAGGTGATCGTCGGTTGGTTCCAGGCCCTTCTCCCCTAGAGTTCGTTATCTGCTATACAGTTCCCTGATACAATAGAAAACACAGGGGGGCAGCCTATTGGAACTGCTGGCGAATGGTTTGTCCAGTCAAAAATCGATTCCCTCTCCGGTTTCCGCACTGCTCTACAGCACCTACGCGACTGAAGTTCTCGCCATGCCTTCTGACCCTGAATGGGATCCCCAAGACCCCACCCCAGAAGATGGGATCCCCATTCCTGCTGGCGTCAGCGGGACGGAGTCCTCAGACATCCAGGTGGAGGTGGAGGATTTGGGGGAGCGCCGCTGCCAAGTGCGAGGTCGCGTCCTGATTCCGGTGGAGCGGCAGCAGGTCTGGCAGGTTTTGACCGACTACGACCATCTGGCAGAGTTTATTCCCAACTTGGTGGAAAGCCGCGTCATTGGCCGTGAGGATGGCCGCACACTGGTACGTCAAGTGGGATCCCAAAAGGTTTTATTTGCCCAATTTTCTGCTGCGGTGGTGCTGGCTATCGAGGAGATCTTTCCCCAGCAACTTCGCTTTCAAAAAACAGAAGGGGATTTTCTCATCTTCGAGGGGTTTTGGGATCTGGCCGATTTGTCGGCCCATCAGACCTTGCTCACCTACCACCTGCAGGTCAAGCCCCCCCGCAGAATGCCTGTCGGTCTGGTGGAGCGCCGCATTTGCCGAGATTTGGCCCTCAACTTACAGGCCATTCGAGAGCGCTGCCTGAGTTTGTCGGATTATTCCCAACCCGTCTAGGGTGCGCCCAAGCGGCTTTGTGCTACGCTGCCCGCAGTGGCAGGGTAGTTAACTGCTCTCGCCTACGGCGGCACGGAGCGCTATAAAAACCCAACAGTCTCACGACTGGATGCAGCTTCAATAGGTTTTGTAGTGGTTGTTCGCAGCGGTACCTAAGGGCATAAGGACTCCGTCCCGCTGGCGCGAGAGGGAACCGCCCTGCAAGGGGTAACGCCTGGGGAGAAAGGCCTACGGCCCGCTGCCGCGATGAGCACCGCTGTCGTGGAGGGGCAACCCAACACGGTAAGTGCTGTCGCAGAACCAGGAACCAGAATCCCCTGCCTAAAGGCAGGGGGCATGCCAACGCAGGATCCCTGCTTGCTCGTCAGAGGGTTCGGGGATCCCGTTCATCTCCACCTTGTCCCCTGCTGGAGAAAAGTTAATCGATTGTTAACGTTTTTGTCCTGATCCCTCAACAGTGCCCGGAGCGATGCGGTAGATTAGTGCAGCAGCCCCCGCAAAGGGGATTTTTTGTGCCGTCTACGGACTGTAGGAGAAGCTCTTGGCAAACGTCGTGGTTGTCGGTGCCCAGTGGGGCGACGAAGGAAAAGGGAAGATCACCGACCTCCTCAGTGAAAAGGCGCATGTGGTCGTCCGCTATCAAGGCGGGGTGAATGCAGGGCATACCCTGGTGGTGGCGGGGCAAACTTTCAAGCTACACCTGATCCCCTCCGGCATTCTCTACCCCGACAAACGCTGCATCATCGCCAGCGGCACGGTGATCGATCCCGAAGTTTTGCTGGCCGAGATCGACCAACTGCATCAATTGGGCATTTCCACCGACAACCTATTCATCGCCGAAACAGCCCACGTTACCCTGCCCTACCACCGGGTCATCGACATCGCAGAAGAGGAGCGGCGCGGCATCTACAAGCTGGGCACCACCGGACGGGGTATTGGCCCCACCTATGCCGACAAGGCAGAGCGCATGGGCATTCGCGTTGTGGACTTGATGTACCCTGACCAGTTGCGGGAACGCCTCAGTTGGGCCATTCCCTACAAAAATGTCTTGCTGGAGAAGATCTATAATCTGCCCCCCCTGGATCCCGAGCCGATCATCGAGCAATACCTGGCCTATGCCGAGCGGCTGCGCCCCTATGTTACCGACGCTGCTCTGCTTCTCACCCAAGCCATCGAAGATCGGGAGAACATCCTGTTTGAAGGGGCTCAAGGCACCCTGTTGGATCTCGACTACGGCACCTACCCCTACGTCACCTCCTCCCATCCCATTGCCGGTGGCGCTTGTATTGGCGCTGGGATCGGCCCCACCAGCATTGACCGGGTGATCGGGGTGGCCAAAGCCTATACCACCCGCGTTGGGGAAGGCCCTTTCCCCACCGAGCTCAAAGATGAGATCGGGGCGTACCTGGGGGCAACCGGTGCTGAATTTGGCACCACCACCGGACGACAACGGCGCTGCGGCTGGTTTGACGGGGTGATCGGGCGCTACGCGGTGCGGATCAATGGCCTAGACTGCCTGGCCATCACCAAGCTGGATGTGCTGGATGGCTTGGATGAGATCAAGGTGTGCGTTGCCTACGAGTACCAGGGTC
Organism: Thermostichus sp. MS-CIW-25; assembly: GCF_054060015.1. Taxonomy (NCBI): domain Bacteria; kingdom Bacillati; phylum Cyanobacteriota; class Cyanophyceae; order Thermostichales; family Thermostichaceae; genus Thermostichus; species Thermostichus sp. MS-CIW-25. The sequence continues at coordinate 27,055 of NZ_JBSSCS010000003.1, read as the reverse complement.
GGGAAATTCGTCACTTTCCCAGCGATGCCCGGGTTTTCGCCCAGTGCAAACCCATCTACGAAACCCTGCCGGGCTGGAAATGTTCCACCAAAGATTGCCGCTCCATCCAAGACTTGCCCCCCGAAGCCCATGATTACCTGAAGTTTTTGGCACAGTTGATGCAGGTGCCGATTGCCATTGTTTCTCTGGGGGCCAGCCGCGACCAGACGATCATTGTCGAAGATCCCATCCACGGCCCCAAACGTGCCCTTCTCTATCCCAATGGTGGCAAGCGCGTCCACGCCCTCATGCCCGACTGAGTGGGCCTCAAGCACAATTGGGAACAAGGACAATACTGTAGTGATCAGTAAGTTATAGTCATTTCAGTTTAGGGTGAGACGCCTGAGCCACTGAGAAAGTCTTCCGCCCGAGGGTGGTTGCAGAAGCAGCGTGGAGCATTTTGAAAGCGTCTTAATCTAACTTGAAATAACTGCAATGGGTCAGAAAATCAATGGTTTAGCTAGTCCGCTGGGAAGCCTCGCCCTCCATGCATCAGCATGAGGGTCGGGATGAAAGGCGGTCTTTGTGCTGTGGTCAACCTAGCTGTACAGAACAGCTTTGTTGGAATCTGGTGCAGCTACGCAGTGGGACATCCTGTGTCTGCTCGCTGAGGGTTCTTGCGATAGCTACCCGTTGAGGCGAGAAGCCTGCTCCGTACTACCTAGCAGTCGGAGTCGGGAGTACGTCACGGAAAACAATATTGCCGTAGCTGGGCCAGTTCTGCCTCGCTGAGATCTTGCCACTGGCCGGGAGCAAGCCCCACCAGAGAAAGAGGCCCCAGTCCAACCCGAACCAACCGCAAAGTTGGGATCCCAACGGCGGCAGTCATGCGGCGCACCTGGCGATTGCGACCCTCCCGCAGCGTCAGTTCCAGCCAGGTGGTGGGGATGGAGCGGCGAAAGCGGATGGGGGGATCCCGTGGCGGCAGGGTGGGTTCCTCAGCCAAGACCTTAACCTGGGCCGGGCGCGTTTTTCGCCCTTGGATGATCAGCCCCTGTTGCAACTGTTGCAGGGCTTGGGGGGTGGGGATCCCTTCCACCTGAACCCAGTAGGTGCGCTCATGGCCGAACTTGGGGTCGATCAAGCGGGCATTGAGGCGACCATCATCGGTCAGCAGGAGCAGCCCTTCGCTGTCGCGATCCAACCGCCCCACCGGATAAACTTTGGGCACCGGAATAAAAGACTTGAGGGTAGGCCGTCCCGCTTGGTCGGTGAATTGGGTGAGCACGCCATAGGGTTTGTAAAACTTGAGATAGCGCATGACACACAAAATGACAAAACTGGTGAACCCAATCTTTCCAATCTTTAAGATTTGGCAGAAAGATTTGGCAGAGCGGCTTCAACGGTAAGATCAAGCCTTAAGGAGCAACATCCCTCCACCGCCAGCAGCGTTTGACGGAGCTCACCCCATGACCATAGACAACAATTTACTTTGGGTTTTGATTGGAACAGCGGGGCTCTCTCTCCTCAGCCTGGTGTACGTGCTGGTGGACGAGGGCAACAAACGCCGCCGCTACGAACAGCAAAAGGAAGAAAAAGAAGAAAGAGAAGCTGCTCAACCACCTGCGGTCGTTCCTGCAGAAGAAGCCGGGATCCCAACTGCCCCTCCTCCTTCTGCTCCGGAACCTGTTGCCGCCCAGCCTGCTTCAGTGCCACACACCGCCGACGTGCTCACAGAAGCGTCGCCTGGCGATAACGAGGAGCCAGAAACCTCCCCGGAAGCCGTTCGCGCCAGCGGGACGGAGTCCTTGCCTAACCTTGAGGACTCTGCTCTTGCTCAGGAGCCGGACACAGCGCCCGAACCAGCAGAGGAGAGGCCGAAAGACACCCCGTAGCCGCTTTTTCCGGCTTTGGGGAAGTTTTGGGGATAGATGGGATGGGGTCGCGCAAGGGGGGAGCTTCATGTCCTCAGCAGGGTTTGTTCTCCATAGCGCAGCGTCATCTCCAAAGCCGCGAGACGGTTGCCCCAAACTTGAACTCGATAGGGATTGCGCAGAGATTCCAACCGCATCCAAGTGGCAAGATTGGCTTTCAAGTTGCCCAGTTGATGAAGATTCCTGCCGGTGGGAGAAAAATCCACAGGCGGTGCCAGGGCAGGCGAGGGATCCTGTTGCTTGTTCAGGCTGAGAAGTAGGGCTTATCCTGGAGCCTAAAACCAAACCGAAAATGGAAGAAGTTTACATACCTGAGGAGACCCTTCGCGCTTGGCTGTGGGAAGACCTGGGGCACGGCGACCTCACCACAGAGCTGACCCTACCCCCAGGACTGGAGGGTGAAGCGGTAATCCTGGCCAAGGAGACAGGGATCCTGGCCGGTCTGGAGATTGCCAAGCGGGTTTTTCGGCTGGTGGATCCCCAGGTAGAGTTCACCCCTGGGGTGGAGGAAGGGGCCAGGGTGGCTGTCGGTCAAGAAGTGGCCCACCTCAAGGGATCCCTGCGGGGCATCTTGGCAGGAGAGCGGCTGGCCCTCAACCTTCTCCAAAGGCTGTCCGGCATTGCCACCCTCACTCGCACTTATGTAGAGGCTCTCCGGGGAACCTCAACCCAGCTCCTGGACACCCGCAAGACCACTCCCGGCCTGCGCGCCCTGGAGAAGTATGCAGTACGGGTAGGGGGCGGCAAAAACCACCGCTTTGGGCTGTTCGACGGCATCTTGATTAAGGAAAACCACATTATTGCTACGCAACACTGTCGCGACCGCGGCACGGGAGGCGTTTTGGCAGCCGTCAAGCGGGCCAAGGAAGGCGCTCCCCACCACCTCAAGGTGGAGGTGGAGGTGCGGGATCTCCAGGAACTGGAAGAGGCTTTGGCAGCAGGAGCCGATCTCATCCTTTTGGATAACTTCACCCTGGAAGAAATCCAGACAGCCGTCCAACGGGTGGGAGGAAGAGTTCCCCTCGAGGCCAGCGGCAACATGACCCCGGAACGGGCCAGGCAAGTGGCCGAGGCAGGCGTGAATTACGTCAGCGTCGGGGCTCTCACCCACTCGGCCAAGGCTTTGGATCTCTCTTTGCTGGTGGTGTGACCAAGAAAACTGGGTTTGGCGCTCCGCGCCGCTAAAGCGAACAAGCTCCGCCCTACCGCTACGCGGTTCCCCTTGGTGGGCCGTAGGCCTTAGCAAGCTAGTAGAGCGGCTTTTGCTTTATCGCACAGCCCACTCAAGTAGACCGTCGGGTCGTGGTCGAACAACACTGTGCCCACCCCTGGGATGCTGTGGGAACAGATTCATCGCAGAACCCGAGAGCCTATCATGGGATCCAGTATGGAATCCATCGTGCCAGTGGTGCGGGGCACTTTAACCCTTCCACCCTCCTCTTCTCTGACAAATCCGGCAGCCAGCCTGACGGGCCCATCCGCTGCTGCGTCAGCAGTAGGGATCACTTTGCCTTGGGCAGCGCAGCGGGATCCCATCCTTGTCCTCGGGGCTGGGCTGATGGGGCGTTTGTTGGCCGCCAGCCTTGTCGAGGTTGGGCATCCCGTCCGCATTGTGGAGGCGGCTCCTGCTGCTGCTGTTGAGAGCAGTGCTGCCCATTTTGCCGCTGCTATGCTGGCTCCCCTAGCCGAGTCTGCCATCGCTGAAGCCAGTGTGGTGGCCCAGGGATACTACGCCCTTTCTCGTTGGCCCTCTCTTTTGGCCAGCTTGCCGCAGCCGGTTTTCTTTCAGCAAGAAGGCACTCTGATCCTCTGGCACCGCCAAGATGCCGGGGAAGCCAGACGTTTCTCGTCCCTGCTGGCCGCTGTGGTGGAGCGCCTTCCCGCTCTCCCTAAGCCCCAGCCTCTGGATGCTCAGGCTCTGGCCGAGCTGGAGCCGTCGGTAGCCGGGCGATTTGTGCAGGGTCTGTATCTTCCCCAAGAGGGCCAACTGGACAACCGCCAACTGTTGGCAGCTTTACTGGCCAAGTTGCGGCAGCACGAGGTGGAAGTGGAGTGGGGTTGCCCCTGGGATCTGAAGCAGGCCCAAGCTTGGCAGCAGCAAACCGGTGGGTGGGTTTTGGATTGCCGCGGCCTGGGATCCCAAAAAGAATGGGGCGGGCAAAAACTGCTGCGCGGAGTTCGGGGTGAGGTGGTGCGCCTGTATGCCCCAGAAGTCTCTTTGCGGCGCCCAACCCGGCTGTTGCACCCTCGCTACCCGATCTACATCGCTCCCAAGCCGGGTCAGGTGTTTGTGGTGGGGGCCACTGAAATCGAATCTGAGGATCGCTCGCCGGTGAGCGTCCGCTCCGCCCTGGAGTTGCTCAGCGCCGCCTACGCCGTACATCCTGCCTTTGCCGAAGCGCGTATCCTGGAATTAGGCAGCCAATGTCGTCCCACCTTGGCAGACCATTTGCCAGCCGTGGTGGAGCGCTCACCTCGCCTGTTGCAGATCAACGGCCTCTATCGCCATGGCTTTCTGATCTCCCCGGCCATCCACGATGCTGTCTTGGAGTATCTCCACCAGGGTAGTTGTCGCTTGGCCCAGCAGCTTGGGATCCCCTTTCAGGTGCAGGCTGCCCCTCTTTCCGGTGAGTCCCTGTCGCCATGCGTGTCTTGATCAACCAGAAGCCTTACGATTTGCCGGAAGGCACCACTTTGTCCGAAGCAGTGGCTCAGGTGGGGGCCAGCGGCCCTTTTGCGGTAGCGGTTAATCTGAAGTTTGTGCCGCGTGCCCAATACGAGCAAACCCGTCTGCAAGAAGGCGACCAGGTGGAGATCGTCACTCCGGTTGCTGGCGGCTAGTGCCCCCCTTGCTTCCTGCTCTGTCCTGACTTTGCCCCGACAATGTCCACCCTTCTCCAGCTTTCCCCCTCCACTTGGGCCAATGAGGATCCCTTGGTGCTCTATGGCCAACCATTGCCCAGCCGCCTGATGTTGGGTACGGCTCGCTACCCTTCGCCAGCCATTTTGGAGCAGGCGGTGGCGCGCGCGCAGCCCTGTTTGTTGACGGTTTCTCTGCGGCGGCAAGGGGCACTGGGGCCAGAAACTTCCCAGAGGTTCTGGGCTCTGTTGCAGAAGATGGGGATCCCAGTTCTGCCCAACACCGCCGGCTGCCACAGCGTGCAGGAGGTGATCACAACGGCGGAGATGGCGCGGGAGGTGTTCGGCACCGACTGGATCAAGCTGGAGTTGATTGGGGATGACTACACGCTGCAGCCGGATCCCGTGCAACTGCCCACTGCTGCTGCTGAGCTGGTCCGGCGCGGCTTTAAGGTGCTGCCCTATAGCACCGACGACCTGGTGCTCTGCCAGCGGTTGCTGGATGTCGGCTGTCAAGTGGTCATGCCCTGGGCGGCTCCCATCGGCACCGGGAAAGGCCCCCTCAACCCCTACAGCTTACGCCTGCTGCGGGAACGGATTGAAGCGCCGCTGATCGTGGATGCTGGCTTGGGTCTGCCCTCCCACGCCTGCCAGGTGATGGAGTGGGGCTTCGATGGGGTGCTGCTGAACACGGCAGTGGCTTTGGCTCGGGATCCGGTGGCCATGGCCGAGGCCTTTGCAGAAGCGGTGCGCTCAGGCCGCCGAGCCTACCTGGCCGGGGCCATGATCCCTCAGGAAACAGCTCAGCCCAGTACGCCTGTCCTCGGCACTCCCTTTTGGCACCAGGGCTGACTGCCGCTCTCAGGGGTGCAGCTCAGGCGGCAGGCTTTCGCGCCTGGATAACCTGCAGAGCTCCCCCAGCGTGGAGGGTCTGCCGGATGGATTGCCAACCCTGCTGCTGCAAATGCTCGGGCAAGTCCAGCTTGAGTAGCTCCCAGGCGGTCTCGGTTTCAAACAGGGCCAAAAAGAGGGCCAGCCCAGGCCAGATCAGGGGTTGCCGAGGCGCATGCAGATCCAGGATCAAGAGTCCTCCCCCCGGCTTGAGCACCCGCCACACTTCCCGCAGCACCTGCTCCAAGTCGGCGAAGGACAATTCGTGCAGAGCCAAGCTGGTATGCACCCAATCAAAGCTGGCATTGGGAAAGGGCATATCCTGGGCAAAGGCTTCCACAAATTCCACCTTGGGGAGGCGTTTGCGGGCCGCTGCCAGGGCTCTTGGTGAAGCATCCAACCCAATAACCTGCTGGCTCAGCTCCGCCAACAGTGGTGTCACTTCAGCCGGGCCACAGCAGAGATCCAACACCCGATCCTGGGGATGAATCTGGATCCCTTGCATGGGCAATCTCCGCAACCGCTCATATCCGCCCACTGCCAGGGCAGCCCCGCGACTGATGCTGCGGTAAAGCCAAGGAAATTGATAGCTCCAATCCCGCAGGAAGGTGGCCATCGCCAGGGATCCCTCAGAGTCTTTTTCAGCCTACCTGACCTACATCCATTGCAAACTGGTTTGAGACATATGTTTTTCTGGATTTTCTCGGGGTTGGCTTGGAACTCTCCTCTGCCGGCAGTCGTCTAAGAAGACGAGGCGTTTTAGGCTTTTTTCTGTCTACCCACTGCTGCTCTATGACTCAGTTTGAGCTGCCTCCCTCCCCTTCCGAGAAACCTGGCCGGCACAGCTTGGTTTGGTTGGTGGCTGCTGCAGGTCTGACGGTCTTGCTCTGGCAGCTCCCCTGGGGCAACTATATCCTCTACCCCTTTACGATTCTGGCCACCTGGTTTCATGAGATGGGCCACGGCTTGACGGCAGTGCTGTTGGGTGGGGAGTTTCATCGTCTGGAGATCTATCCCGACGGCTCGGGGCTGGCCATTCACAGTGGCGAGCTGTTTTTGGGACGGGTGGGGCAAGCTTTAGTGGCCGCTGCTGGGCCGATGGGGCCGCCGCTGGCTGGGGCCCTGTTCATCCTTACCTCCCGCCGCCACAGCACAACTCGGTTGGGGCTGGTACTTCTGGGATCCCTGCTGTTGCTATCGACGCTGCTCTGGGTTCGCTCTCCCTTTGGCCTCCTGTTCCTCTTGGGTATGGGTTTGGGGATCCTGGCGGTAGCTCGCTGGGCCTCCCCCTGGCTGCGGGGCTTCGCTGCACAATTTTTGGGGGTGCAGGCCTGTGTGAGCACCTACCACCAGCTTGACTACTTATTTACGGCCTCTGCTGTGATCAACGGGCAGGTGATCCACTCCGATTCCAGCCAGATTGCCCAAAACTTGTTCTTGCCCTACTGGTTTTGGGGAGGGGTGATGGCGGTCTCTTCTTTGGTGCTGCTGATAACCAGCTTGCAGCTGACGTTCCGGGACTAGCCGGCAGGGGGCAAAGCCGCAATTTTGGCAGTGGTTCGTGTTATGTAAAAATCCGTCCTCTATCCCTGCCCAGTCGAGAAAACCGCCGCTACAGTAATGGGCAAGAGGAGTGAGGAGTTGAGGAGTGGAGCATGTGGCGGGATGTTATTGGGCTGGCCCTGGCGGCGACCCTACTGTTGATCAGCAAAACCGCCGCAGATACGCTTGGCCAAAGCCAGGTGCAGACTTTCACCGAACCTGAGCCGATGCCCTACTCTGCACCGGTGGAATGAGGTACTTGAGTCTGCTGACGGAGGTCGTAGCAGCGTTGCCGTTTTGTGCAACACTCATTCTAGAGTCTTTAAGGGCTCCGTCCGAGTAGCGCGGTCGCAGCAGCGTTGCGGAGCAATAACAGTAGGCTTGGGATCCCTGATGCGCATAGCCCTGTTTACGGAGACGTTTCTGCCCAAGGTGGACGGCATCGTTACCCGCCTCTGCCACACGGTGCGTCACCTAACCGCTCGAGGCAACTCGGTGCTCATCGTCGCGCCCCGGGGAGCCCCCCGGCGGTTTGCACGGGCACGGGTCTACGGGATCCCGGGGATGCCGCTGCCTCTGTATCCAGAGTTGAAGCTGGCCGCCCCTGGCCCGGCCATCGGCAAGTTGCTCAGCCGTTTCCGACCGGATGTGATCCACGTGGTGAACCCGGCGGTTTTGGGATTGGGGGGCCTCTACTACAGCCAGACGATGGGGATCCCACTGGTGGCGTCCTACCATACCCATCTGCCGAAGTATCTGCAGCATTATGGGCTGGGCTTTCTGGAGGGGGTTTTGTGGAATCTCCTGAAGCTGGGGCACAATTTGGCGCGGGTCAATCTTTGCACCTCAACGGCCATGATGCAGGAGCTGAGCGCCCACGGCATTGAGCGGGTGCAGCTGTGGCAGCGAGGAGTGGACACGGAGTTGTTTCATCCCCAGGCGGCCAGTTCAGAAATGCGGGCTCGGCTCACGGCGGGGCAACCGGAACGGCCTCTCTTGCTCTACGTGGGACGGCTTTCGGCTGAGAAGGAAGTAGGGCGGATCCGGGTGTTGCTAGAGCGGATCCCGCAGGCGCGCCTAGCTATTGTGGGGGATGGGCCAGAGCGGGGATCCCTGGAGCAACATTTTGCCGGCTACGATGTGGTGTTTACGGGCTATCTGCAGGGGGAGTCTCTGGCAGCGGCCTTTGCTTCGGCGGATTTGTTCGTGTTCCCCTCCCGCACCGAGACCTTGGGGCTGGTTCTGTTGGAAGCCATGGCTGCCGGTTGTCCGGTGATCGCCCCCCGCTGCGGCGGCATTACCGATGTGGTGGACAGTGGGCGCAATGGCTTTCTGTTCGATCCCAATTCGGATAGCGACTTTGTCCAGGTTACCCAGCAACTCCTGAGCAGCGTCGGGCAGCGACAGCTCTTCCGACAGCAAGCCCGCCAAGAGGCAGAACGTTGGAGCTGGTCGGCAGCCACCCAACAGTTGGAAGGCTACTACCGGGCTGTTATTGCCGCCGATTAGCGGTGCGGAGCATGACTCTAGTCAATAATAAGCTCAACTATACTGAAAATAATGTATAATATGTTCAGTACGGATTACTACTAGTTGATCTTTCTGTTTACTTTCGAGTCTGCCAACATGGTAGCCAAAGCAAAGCAGAAAATTGGTAGTAAGACGACACGGAAACTGCGCTTTGGGTATTCTACTCAAAGCTTTGCGGGATACCGCCATTCTGTTTGGAAACAAACAGAATGCTATCGCTGCATAGTTGAACAGTGATGTTCAGCAGTGTTCAGCGTAAATGTATCAGCACAGGGTCCCCTACTGGGAAATACTCAGGGCAGAACTCCGTCCTGCTCTCGGGGTTCTCCATAGCACCAGTGCGAACGGCCAGCCTAGGCAGAGACCGGATGATCCCCTTCAATGGCCCGCACTTGCTCCACAAAGAATTCTTCTAGGGATTGCCGTTGCCAATGCAAGTCGGTGACCAGTGCCCCCGCTTGGTTCAAAAGGCTCAGCAACTCTGGTAGGGATCCACTCCATTCCCCCGACCAATGGGATCCCTGAATCGAGAAGTGCTCTAGGCGGTCGCGGAACTGTTCGACGGCGCCACCGTGCCCCTGTACCCGATAGCTTTTGCTCTCTCCCAGCAAGTCATCCAAAGTTCCCTGATGCACCAATTTGCCGCCGATGATCAGGCCGACTCGGTTGCAGATAACTTCCACATCCGCCAGGATATGGCTGTTGAAAAACACCGTTTTGCCCTGCTGCTTGAGGGACAGAATGATCTCGCGCATTTGATAGCGGCCCATCGGATCCAACCCCGACATCGGCTCATCCAGAAACACCAGCTCTGGGTCGTTGATCAGCGCTTGGGCCATGCCAGTGCGCTGCAGCATGCCCTTGGAGTAGGTGCGCAGTTGTTTTTTGCGGGCCGTATCTATAGAAAGCCCCACCAGCTCCAGCAGTTGCGGGATCCGCTCCTTCAACAGGCTATTGGGCAGACCAAACACCTTGCCGGCAAACTGGAGAAACTCCCATGCCGTCAAGTAATCGTAAAAATAGGGGTTCTCCGGCAAATATCCCACCTGTTGCTTGATGGAGCGATCCCCCAGGGGTTTGCCCAGCAAAGTGCCGCTGCCGCGGGTGGGCTCCACAATGCCCAGTAGGCATTTGATGGTGGTGGTTTTCCCGGCCCCGTTGGGCCCCAGCAGCCCAAAGGTTTCTCCGCGGGCCACAGTCAGAGAAAAATCTTTGAGGGGGCTGACCACCTTGTTCAGCCAAAATCCTGTGCGATAGGTTTTGGTCAGGCCGGTGATGGCAATGGCCGGCTCTGGTGCCGCGAACGCTTCTGCTGGGGAAGTGGGGGTCTCGCTCATGGACTCGCTCGTAGGTATGTTGGAGTTGAGGGAGAAAAAGGTGCCGCGAACACCGAGTTAAGGAGCACACAGTCCGCCAGGCGATAGGCTACCCAGCCTAACCTTTAGTTTACCCACAGGCTTTGTCCCAGCCTAGGCTTGCCGCAGCACTTCCGGTAGAGGAAAGGGGCCAGAGCAAACATACTCCGCGTAGGTATCCGCTTCATTCGCAACAGCGGTGCGGTTCCTTTGCCGTAGGCACAGCACTTTGCTCTGACCTCCCTTCAGTAGCATTCTCATCATCTGGGATGATTCTGGGATGATGATTTCCATCGCGTTGGCGGTGCGGAGCAAGAAAATTGAATCCAGAGGTTTTGTGCCTCTGGCCTCTGGGATCCCAGCCGGTGGTGATCATCGGCAACAGCGTTGCAGAGCAATAAGAAAGGAGTGTTTCTTGCTGGATAAGGTGCTTAGGCAGTGGAAGGAGCGGCTGTTGGCTCCAGTGCTGCAAACCCCTCTCCAACAGGTGCATCCCCTAGCCATTACCCTGTCGGGGTTTGCCATGGGCCTGGCCTCTGGGACAGCGGCAGCTTACGGGGCCTACGGGTGGGGGCTGGGCCTGTGGTTGCTGAACCGGTTTATGGACGGGCTGGACGGCACGTTGGCTCGTCTGCAGGGACGGCAAAGCGATCTGGGGGGCTACCTGGATATGCTGCTGGACGTGGTGGTCTACGCAGTCGTTCCCCTGGGGCTGGCCTTTCACCAGGGATCCCTGCTGGGCTATGCTTCTCTGGCTCTGATGCTGGCCAGCTTTTACATCAACCTTTGCTCCTGGATGTATTTGGCAGGGCTGTTGGAAAAACGGCGTTCGCGACAGCGTTGCGGAGCAACAAGGACGGATGGCACTGTCGGGGCGGGATCCCTGGATGAACTGACCAGCTTAAGTATGCCGTCGGGGCTTATCGAGGGCAGCGAAACCATCTTTTTCTACGGCTTGTTTTTCCTTTTCCCGGAGTACATGGTGGGCTTGTTTGGGCTGATGGCAATTCTGGTGCTCTTCAGTGCTGTGCAGCGGTTGGTTTGGGCGCTGGGATCGCTTTCTGCTCCAAGGTGAGCCCGGAAAGGGTCTGTTACTATGGCTCCGTCCGGCTGGCGCAAGGGTTCCCCATCACGGGCGAGAGGATCCAAAATAAAAAAGCCATGGAGATCTGTTGCCATGACCTCCACCCTCAACCAACGCATTCGCCACTTCTACGATGCCTCCTCCGGCCTCTGGGAGCGGGTGTGGGGGGAGCACATGCACCATGGCTATTACGAGCCGGGCCAAACCGGTAAGGATCGCCGCCAAGCTCAGATTGACTTGATCGACAGGGTTATCCAGTGGGGCCAGATCGGGGATCCCTGCTCTCCCCAGCACATTCTCGATCTTGGCTGTGGCATTGGGGGGAGCAGTTTGGAATTAGCCCAGCGCTTCGGGGCACAGGTTACGGGCATTACCCTCAGCCCCGTCCAAGCCCAGCGGGCCGGGGAGCGCGCCCAAGAGGCCGGCCTGAGCAACAAGGTGCGATTTCAGGTGGCCGATGCCCTGGAGATGCCCTTTGCAGACAACACCTTTGATCTGGTGTGGTCTTTGGAAAGCGGCGAGCACATGCCGGATAAGCGGCAGTTTCTGGCCGAGGGCTGGCGGGTCTTGCAACCGGGCGGGCAGTTGATGGTGGTGACCTGGTGCCACCGCGAGGGATCCCTGAGCCAGCAGGATCAACAGCTTTTGCAGAAAATCTACGAGGTGTACTGCCTGCCCTATGTGATCAGCCTCTCCAGCTACGAGGCTCTGGCCCAACAGGTGGGCTTTGAGCAGGTGCGCAGCGCCGACTGGTCGGAGCGGGTGGCCCCTTTCTGGGATGAGGTGATCGCTTCTGCCCGCGACTGGCGCTGGATCTGGGCTTTGCTGCGCAGCGGCTGGGTTACCGTTCGCGGGGCGCTGGGGCTGGGCCTGATGCGTCAGGCTTATGCCACCGGCTTGCTCCGCTTTGGCCTCTTGACTGGGTTCAAACCTGGGGATCAGCCAAGGTAGGGATCCCTTGCTCCCCTTTGGGAGGAGGGGCGCTTGGGGAAATGGGCTCAAAAGTTGGGCTGGGGCGGTGCTGTGCCGGTGAGTTCCAGATACTTTTGCTTCACCGCCTGAATATCCTGCCACATCAACCACTTGGGGCTGCCAGGGGTGCGGTCTGGGTTGCGCAGCAGATAGGCCGGGTGAAAAATGGGCATACACCAGCGTCCCTGCCACTGGATCCATTCCCCGCGGATCTTGGTGATCCCTCGCTTCTCGCCCAAAAGGGAGCGCACCGAGGTGGCCCCCGTGAGCAGAATAATCCAGGGATCCACCAGGCGAATCTGCTCCAACAGATAGGGACGGCAGGCGTCCATCTCCTCCTGGGTGGGCACGCGGTTGTTAGGGGGGCGGCACTTGACCACATTACAGATGTAGGTGTCCTGCTCGGGATCCAGCCCCACCGAAGCCAGGATTTTATCCAGCAATTGTCCCGACTTGCCCACAAAAGGCAGCCCCTGCAGGTCTTCGCTTTCCCCTGGCCCCTCTCCGATGATTAAAATCCTTGCCTTGGGGTTGCCCCGATGCACCACCACATGGGTACGGCTGGCTGCCAAGTCGCAGCGCTGGCATACCAAACAATGCTGCTTCAGTTGCTCCAAATCCCTGTAAGTGCCGGGGGGGATGGACACCTGGGCCGACAGGGGGATCTGATCCCACTGGGGGAGTGTCTCCTCCGCCGGGGCTGGCGGCTCGATGGGATCGTCAAACAGGCTGGGCTGAAGCTCCGGCGGTTTTTTCTTGGCAGCCATTGCAAGTCGAGGTTTCCTTGTGCAGCGATCTTCGATTGCTCCCCCGCCCTTGTCAAGCTCAAGGCCAACCTGCCGGCAGGGGAGAACCTTTACTCCTTGTTAAACTGAGAAAACGAAAACTTGCGCCGGCCTTAGCTCGTCTCTACTCCCTGAGCCTGCCATGCTGCTTTTGTCCAAAGAACTGCCCAACCTGAACTACCGTCATACTCTACAGCGCTTCGACGAGGATTGGCGGGATCCCCTCTCTGCCCTGTTGGGCTGGGGGCGCGCTGCCGGTGCCGATTTGGTGGAGATTTTTCTAGAACGGGGCAATTCCATCAGTTGCCTGGCCGAAGATGACGCCATCACCAGCATCACCCCACGGCTCTCCACCGGGGCCGGCGTGCGGGTGTTTCGCGGCTTGGCCGACTGCTACGTCAGCACCAACGATCTGTCCTTTGCCGGTCTCAAGGCTGCTCTGGAGAAGGGCCTTTCGCTGATGGGCCTCACCCCTCCCGGCCCCACAGCGCTGGTTTCTGCCATCAACCTGGAGATGCTGCAGGACTACGGCGAGCGTCGCCGCAAAGATGGCTGGTTGAAGGAATGTAGCCCCATTGCGGAGATGGGGGAGATCCTGCTCAAAGCCAACGAGCAACTGGGTCGCCAAGCCCGCCATGTGCAGTCCCGCCGCACCACCTATTTCCGCGATTGGCAAGAGATTCTGGTGGCCTGCAGCGATGGCACCTTTGTGCGGGATGTGCGCCTCACCCAATCCGTGAGCTCTACGCTGCTCTGTGCCGATGGATCCCATCGCGCCTCTGTCAGTCAACGCTCCGGCGGTACGGGGGATCCCGACTTTCTGCGCCGCTGGGATCTGGAGGCCCACAGCCGGGAGCTGGCAGAAGCTGCCGGCCAGATGCTCTATGCCGACTATGTGGAATCCGGCACCTACCCGATTGTGATGTCCAACGCCTTTGGCGGCGTCATTTTCCACGAAGCCTGCGGCCACTTGTTGGAAACCACCCAAATTGAGCGCAAAACCACGCCCTTTGCCGACAAAAAAGGCCAGAAGATTGCCCACAAAAACCTTACCGCCTGGGATGAAGGTCTCTCTGAAGGGGCCTTTGGCAGCCTGGATGTGGATGACGAGGGGATGCCCGTCCAGCGCACTCTGCTGATCGAGAAGGGCATTTTGAAAAACTTCTTGGCGGATCGGGCTGGCTCAATGCGCACCGGCCACCCCCGCACCGGCAGCGGTCGCCGCCAAAACTACACCTTTGCCCCTGCCAGCCGTATGCGCAACACTTACATCGCCCCTGGAGATGCAGAGTTGGACGATCTTTTTGCTTCTATCGACAAAGGCATTTACTGCAAGCGTATGGGGGGAGGGAGCGTCGGCCCCACTGGGCAATTTAACTTCGCCGTCGAAGAAGCCTATCTCATCGAAAACGGCAAGATTACCAAACCCCTCAAGGGAGCCACTCTGATCGGAGAAGCCAAAGACATCTTGACCAAAATTTCCATGTGTTCTAAGGACCTCAGCTTGGCAGCTGGGTTCTGTGGCTCTGTAAGTGGCAGCATTTACGTCACCGTCGGGCAGCCTCACATCAAGGTAGATTCCATTACCGTGGGCGGTCGCTAATTCCAGGGATCCACCTCGACATGGCCTATGACAACGTCTGCAAATATCTGGCCGAGCGTTTCCCAGAGCAGTTTGTCCGCTGGCTCATGGGAGAAGTGGCTCGGCTCCGACTCTATCGGAGTATCCTCACCTATCGGTGCAGCAGGTGGTCATTGACTTGCGCAAAACGGGGTCGGAGGGAGTTTTCCAGACCTCTTTTCGTCTAGAGAGGCTGAGCCATGAGTTTGATGTTGTCCGCCTGTGGGAATGCGATTTGAGGGCCGGAGCGGATCGGCAAGCCCTGCTACCGTTTCGGGTTCTAAGCCAGGTGGAAGATCCAGCAGAAACCTTGCGAGAGGTGGTCAGTGAGCTAGAGAGCTTGGCAGACCCCAGTGAGAGAAGGGAATTGGCAGCCGCAACAGCCGTCTTGGCAGGACTAGCATTGGATCGGGGTTTGATTGGCAGATCATGAGGTCTTTGGATATGAGGGAATCGGTGATCTACCAAGAGTGGCGGGCAGAAGCTCTGCGAGAGGGACTGGAAGAAGGACGCAAAGAAGGACTACAACTGGGCCTGCAACAAGGGTTACAACAGGGACTACAACAAGGATTACAGCAGGGATTGCAACACGGGGAAGCAACGCTGGTTTTGCGGCTGCTCAGGCGGAAGTTGGGATCCCTTGGCCCGGCCCTTGAGAATAAGATTTGGGCTTTGTCAACGTCACAACTGGAGGCGCTGGGGGAAGCTCTGTTGGACTTCAGCAGCTCGGAAGAGTTGACCGCCTGGCTGGCCCGTCAGCTAGAAACCGCAGGAGCCCCGCTCTCTGCCCACAGGGCAAGGGTCGGGAGGAATGTGAGTAAAATGCAATAAGGCTATGACCCAAGTCCTGACCGTTTCTTGCAAGCTCAAGGTGTCCCAGTCGCAAGCCGCCAAATTGGACGAGACATTGGATGCTTTATCGCTACGCGACGCTAACGCGAACGGCCAAGCCTTGAACTGGGTCAACCAAAACACACCCGAGAAAGTCGTCAACCCACTGAAACTCCAATCCCTGTGCTACTACGAAATCCGTGCCCGTTTCGGCTTGTCCAGTAATTTGGCAAGGACTACGTCCCGCTTACGCGACCAACAGATATGCAGACGGGTAGCGTCTGCTCGCAAGGTGGCACAACAGAAAAACCGCCCGGTCAAAGCGTTCAAGGGCGGCTTTGCTACCTATGATGCTCGTCTCTTTTCGTTCCGCGAGAAAGACTGGACGGTGTCGCTGACCACGGTGGAGGGTCGAGAGCGCTTTGAGCTGGCGATTGGTCATTACCAGAGAGAACAGTTGGCAGGCTCCAATCCCAAATCGGCCACTCTGGTCAAGCGCAAAGACGGTTCCTACTCCATCCAGATTTGCGTGGAAGCAAAGTTACCGGAGCGGCAGAACACAGCTCGGGTAATAGGCGTGGATTTGGGAAGGACAGATATTGCCCATACGTCAGAGGGGGACAACTGGAATGGACAGCAGTTGAACAGAGTCCGAGACCACTACTCCCGGTTGAGGGCGGTACTCCAACGCAAAAAGGGCACACGCAGTTCGCGGCGCAGATGCAGAGAACTGTTGCAACGGCTGTCTGGTAAGGAGAAGCGTATCAACCAACAACCCCGCAGCAAAGCCGAGCGGCGCAGGGCCAACAGTTGGGCGTTCTACCAACTGAGGCAGTTTCTGGAATACAAGGCGAGAGTTGCAGGGGTTTCTCTGATCCTTGTTCCGCCTGCTTATACCTCGCAGACCTGTCACAAGTGTTTGCACATCCATCCCGACCCTGCGCAATCCTATCGCAGTGGGAAGCAGTTTAAGTGTGGGCACTGTGGATGGGAAGGGGATGCGGACTGGAATGGGGCCAACATGATTGCCAAACTTGGGGCTGCTGTAAACCAGCCTAGAGGTCCGTGGTTGGCTTGCCAACTACAGGGCTACCGAAAGCCTGCACTCTTTCGCTTTAGCGGTGCGGAGCGCTCTGCGTCAGCATGAGTGCGGGTAGTTTACTAGAGGCGCTGGATGGCAACAGGAACTTGGGGAGTGGCAATGGTGCAAGTCGAGGTGTTGGCAGAACAGGCACAAAGCTGTGCCCAGCGGTTGGGGATCCCTCAGTTTGATCTCTACGGGGCTCAAGTGGATGAAACCAGCGTGCAGGTAGATCATGGGGAACCTCGCCAGGTCAAGGCTTCCCACCGCTGCAGCGTGACGGTGCGGGCCTGGAACGACCAGGGTCAGGTGGGGGTGACCTCCACCACCGATGTGGATGAGGCGGGGCTGGAACTGGCCCTGCAAACGGCCTTTGAAGCCAGCCGTTTTGGCCTGCGGGAACATGCCCCTCAATTCAGCCCAGAAGCCACTCTGCCTATTGCTCAGCCTTGTAACGACAAAGGGCCGTTGGCTTTGGCTGGCGACTTGTTGGAACAGTTGGTGGCTGCTGAAAAGGCACTGCTGGGATCCCATCCCGCCATTCAGGGGGTGCCCTACAACGGCCTAGCGCAGCGGCAAATCAACCGCTTCTACCTCAACAGCCACCAAGCCCTGCGACAAGAGGAGCATACCCTCGCTTCGGTTTTTCTCTACAGCAAGGCAGAGCAAGAGGGCCGCAAACCCCGCAGTGCCGGAGCCATGCGAGTGGCCCGCAGCCTGGATGAGTTGGATATCCAGGGTTGTGTGCAGGAAGCTGCTGAGAAATTGATGAGCCATCTGGAGTACGAGCGGATCCCCTCTGGAAAATACACAGTGGTCTTTTCCGGAGAAGCCTTTTTGAGTTTGTTGAGCGCCTTCTCCAATGTGTTCAATGCTCAAAACATTTTGGACAACCAAAGCCTGTCCACCCCAGAATCCCTGGGCAAGACCATTGCCTCGCCTCTTCTATCGGTGTGTGACGATGCCCTACACCCGACCAATGTGGGAGCGATCAGCTTTGATGGCGAAGGCACCCCCACCCGCCGTGTCCCCCTCATCACCAATGGGGTCTTGACCCACTTTTTGCACAGCGCCGGTACGGCTAAGCGCCTAGGAGCCAAGCCCACTGGCCATGCCAACATCGGCGCCAAGGTCACAGTTGCCGCCCACTACTACCATGTATTTGCCGGGGCACCGCCGGAGAGCACCTATGACTTGGCTACGGCTGAAAATGTAGTTTGGATCGATGAGCTGCAAGCGCTTCATGCCGGCGTTAAGCCCCTACAGGGATCCTTCTCGCTGCCGTTTCAGGGGTGGTGGGTGCGCCAAGGAGAACGCATCAGCATCGAAGCGGCCACGGTGGCCGGAGACTTCCTGGAGCTGTTGAAGTCGATTTTCTACGTCGAGCCCGAGCCGCAAGTCACACCCGGTGGGCTGTGTCCCCGCATTTGGGTTGCCGATCTCTCCATTACCGGGCAATAACCTCACTTCAAACTCATGCAACTGACCCGCATCGACCTCAACAGTTGGCTCATCCACACCCGGGAGCAAACCTTCCTATTGGATCCGTGGCTGGTGGATCCCCTGGTGTTTCTGGGGATCCCCTGGTTCATCCGCCTGGAGCACCGCCAGCCGCTCCCTTTTACGCCGGAGACCTTGCCCAAAATCGACGGGATCCTCCTCAGCCAAGCCCAGCCGGATCACTGCCACCCGCCAACGCTGCAGCGCCTGGATAAGCGAATCCCCGTTTTGGCTTCGCCGGCTGCGGCCAGAGTCGTGAAGAGTCTGGGATTTGCAACGGTTCAAGCTCTGGATCCCTGGCAGTCCGCTCAGTGGGGGGATCTGCGGGTCACAGCCATTCCCGGTGCGCCCCTAGGGCCTGTCCGTGAGCTGGGCTATCTGCTGGAAGAGGTGCCCTCTCAGACACGGCTTTACTACGAGCCTCATCTGTCCCAGCCGGATGTCCGCCCGCGGCTGCAGCAGGAATTGTGCCCCATTCATACTCTGCTGATCCCGGTGGTGGGGCAGATCTTTCCCCTCTTGGGAGAGGTGATCATGGGGCCAGAGCGGGCCCTGGAGGTGGTGGCAGCCCTACGCCCCCAGCAGGTGATCCCTACGGCGATGGGAGAGGTGGACTACCACGGGTGGTTTGCCGCCCAGATCCGCCCCTTGGGCAGCCTGCAGGAGTTTCGAGAAAAGCTGGCAGCCTTGAATGCCGCCACGTCCCAATCTATCCGGTTGTGTTGCCCTGCCCCCGGAGAAACGGTGTCTCTTTCTGTTGCGGCCAAGCTATGAGCCTTCCTTCCCCAGCCCCGCCTAGCGCCGATCTGGTGGCCATCTTGCGGGCAGATTATGCTCGCTTTCCCAAAAATCAAACTTATTCGATTTACGATCCCCAGGTTTACTTCCGGGATCCCCTCAACGAGTTTCGCGGCTTGGATCGCTATCGCCGCATGATCGAGGGGATAGGGCGTTGGATAGAGGATATCCGTCTCGAGCTGCAGGATATTCGACAAACCGGCAGCCAGATCCGCACCGAGTGGATCCTAAGCGGTTCTTTGGCTTTGCCTTGGCGTCCCCGCCTGTGCATCCCCGGCTGGACAGAGATGCAGATCAATGAGACGGGGTTGATCGGATCCCATGTTGATTACTGGCGGTGCTCTCGCCGGCAAGTGCTGCTGCAAATGTTTCGGCCTGGGGAGCCCAAAGGATCCCGTTAATAGCTTCCATCCTTTGCTAGGATCACAAAGCTGACTTTTTAGCCCTCCTGGAAAGTCGCCCCTATTCTCAATCTGGAGAGATGGCCGAGTGGTCGAAGGCGCAGCACTGGAAATGCTGTGTGGGGCAACTCACCGTGGGTTCGAATCCCACTCTCTCCGCTGGAACTTGTTTGTGAGAGCAACTCACCGTGGGTAAGGCCATCCGGCCCGCTGGCGCGACCGAATCCCACTCTCTCCGCTGGAACTTGTTTGTGAGAGCAACTCACCGTGGGTAGGGCCATCCGGCCCGCTGGCGCGACCGAATCCCACTCTCTCCGTAATCCGATAACGTCCACTGAAGTCCAGAAAGCTCTTACCCAGCAAGGCTTCTGGGCTTTTTAGTGTCCACGATAGACCGGGGAAACCCACTGTAATCCAGGCTAAAGTGGGACACAATAGGGGATATAACAGACGGGGTGGGACATGGCCCTGTCAGAGGTGGCCATTCGGAATGCCAAACTCAAGGACAAGCCGTACCAGTTGCCGAATAGAGAAGCAAGGCCATCCTGCCTGCCGAAGTTTTTGCCGAACCAGCTGACTATAGACTAACGGCCAACCGTAGGACGATGCCGACAAGAGCTACGGTGGCAGCTCCAATCAAGGCAAAAGCCAGGTTAACCACTTGGGCGCTAGCCTTTTGATAGGTGTCAATTCGTTCTAGGATCACCCGGTTTTCTATCCCCTGCTCGGCCCAACGTCTCTCCTGCTCAGCCCAACGTCTTTCCTGCTCGGCCCAGCGCTTTGCTTGATCGGCTGCCAGGGCTTCTAGCCGCTCGTTGGTTCTGGAGACATCCTGCCGGAGTCCTTCCACATCCTGTCGGATCTCTTCCACATCTTGCCGGATCTCTTCAATAACACTCAACACATCCCTGAGGGTGGGTTCACCGGCGGGCATCATAGAGCTGCAACCTCACTGAACAGCAAACGGTCTGAGCTCGCTAGATCAACTCGCTCACCGGGAAGCGATCCAGCATTTTTTGGGCTTGACGGGCATTTTCCCGTAACTCCGCCGGCAGATGGGGAACATAAGGGATCTGAGAAAGCAAATCCAGCGTGCGGCGGATCAGGCGCACCAGGTCTCCGGCATCTAGGTTGGTGCTGGCTTCCAGGGTCTCCCAAGGGATCCCTTGAGCCCAATGTTCGACGATCCCAGCCAAGCTGGGCTCAAACCCGATCGGCACATGAAACACCTGGTGTTGCCGTTGGCTGCGGAACAGCTGCCGCCGTAAACCCCGCAATCCGTGCAGCACATCCTCCACCAGCCCCGAGGTGCGCAGCCGGCTGTAGGTACCTGAACGGGGAGCCTCTGAGACCAAGGCAGCCACAACTCCGGCCAAATGATGGGGAGCACAGCCCTGACACTCACCCGAGAGCAGAGCCAGCGCCAGCCAGAGCTCGTTATCCCCCCGCAGCGCGGCCACCACCTCTCCGCTATCGGTAGGTTGATATTCTTGCAGACAGTTGAAATCCTGCAACACCCCCACCAAGGCCATAAATTGCTGCCAGCGCAACTCCTGCACGGAATCGCTTTGCCGCTCCAGGTGCTCGAGGCGCTTGAGCAAGCGCTGGCGTTTTTCTCGCAAACCCAGCAATTTTTTCCCCACTTGGTGAGCGGGGTTCTCTCGGATTTGAGCTTCTAGGGCGCGAATTTTTTCCTCTTGGGCTTGGATGTGGGGAAAAGCCAACAGCCGCAAGGTGGGATCCGGCTCGGCTTCCCGTTGTTTGAGCAAGTAGCGCAAAATGCGCCGTTCTTCCCGCCGTTGCGCCTGCATTTTCTCATAGCGGGCAATGTCTTCGTCGGAAACGTTTGCCAGGATGCGATCGATCTCTTGTAGCTCGGCCCGCGTGTGTTGGATTTCCTGTTGTGCGGGCAACTTTTGCAACGAGAGCAAATATTGTCCAAAGCTGCGGTTGATCAGATCCCGTGCTGCTTCCAAAGAGTGCTTTTGCAGCAGGTTCAGCACCATGCCATAGGTGGGGGTAAACTGGCTCACCAAGGGATCCGCTCCAGAGGTGGCCAGCTGTGCAGCTTCTTGGGCCCCCTCAAACGGGGATTGCACCGTCACCACATGGCCGATGATGTCCTTGCCCCGCCGTCCGGCTCGGCCCGACATTTGCATGAACTCAGAAGCGGTCAAGAGGCGGTGGCCGTTGTCGGTGCGCTTAGAAAGGGAGGAGATGACAGTTGTGCGGGCAGGCATGTTGATCCCGGCGGCCAAAGTCTCAGTGGCGAAGACCAGCTTCACTAGCCCCTGCTGAAATAGATGCTCCACCAGTCCCTTCCAGGCAGGCAACATGCCGGCATGGTGAGCGGCAATACCCCGGTAAAGGGCATCCAACTGATCTCGGCGGACAGCTTCGGGCGTTTCTCGACAAAAGCGGTCGATCTGCTCGGCCAACTGCTGCCGTTCTTCCTCGCTGGCTACCAAGTCCAGATCCCTTACGCTGGCCACGGCCATATCACAGCCTTTGCGACTGAAGATGAAATAGATGGCCGGCAGCATGTCCCGCTGGCGCAAGTTTTCCAACACCTGCGCTATGTCCGGCACTCCTGCCCAGGAGGGCTCGTGGGAGTTGGGCCGTTTGCTTTTCAAGCGGCGGTTGCGAACCCACTGCCCCGACTCCGTTTGTTCCAGCAGCGGAAATAGCCCTTTGCGATTGGCAAAGTGAAATTGCAGCGGCACCGGGCGGTGGTTGGAGTCGATCAGATGGGTGGGGCCATGCACCTGGTTCATCCAATCGGTGAGCTGGTCGCTGTTGGCCAGGGTGGCAGAAAGGGCAATGAGCTGGATCGTGGGGGGGCAGTAGATGATTGCTTCTTCCCAGACGGTGCCCCGCTGCTGGTCGTTCATGTAATGGCATTCGTCCAGGATCACCGCCTGCACCTCTCGCAAGGGATCCCGACTCAGGGCCTCCGCCTCCTCCCAAGGTTCCATCCCATCGCCAGAGGCTCCTCTCTGAACGGCCAGAGAGAGCGGCGTGCCATAGAGCATGTTGCGGAAGATCTCGGTGGTCATCACCAAGATCGGCGCCTCCCGGTTGATGGAGATGTCGCCGGTGAGCAGGCCAACCTGTTCCGGGCCGAATTGCTGGCCAAAATCCCGGAACTTTTGGTTGGAGAGGGCCTTCAGGGGCGTTGTATAGAAAACCCGCTTGCCCTGGGATAGGGCCCGATAGATGGCATACTCTCCGATCAGGGTCTTGCCGGATCCCGTGGGAGCACAGACCACCACCGATTCCCCAGCAGCCAGAACCTGAATGGCTCGGATCTGAAAGTCGTCCAGCTCGAAGGGGAAAAGCTGCCGCAACTCGTCCAGCAAATCGGTTGCCGGGGAGAGAAGCGCACTCATGGGATCCAAATCAACATTGGGAAACCTGGAAACCCGCCCAATTCACTGCTTCCTGTGGGTTGTACCTTCTAGGATACAAGCTTTCTTGGGGCGTCGACTGCTCCCCTGCAAAAAGCGCCGGCTACTCCGCTTTGGATGGCCCACTGAGCCCGAGAACAGCAGCTTGGGTAATTTTGTAAAGTGGGTCATGGAGCGCGCCATCGCGACGGAGTCCTCGACAATTGGGCAAAGTCTGCAGGATCAGGAGCGCTCGATCTGAATCTTCTCGATTTCAATCCATTGAATCCATCTGAACCTATGTCTGTTTCCCCCCAACTAGCTCAACTGGCCACCTGGATGGCAGGGCACTTCAACAACCTACAACAGGCGATTGCAGAGCCCGTCTGGTTTGCCAACATTCATGTGTACCAATGCCCCTTGCCTTGGTCGGTGTTGCAGGGGGTGGGGTTTTACGTGGAGCAACTGTACGACATTTATCCTGAGCAGCCTTACCGACAGCGGGTGATCCACCTCTTCGATACTCCAGATGGGATCCGGATTCAAAACTATGCTCTGACAGCTCCTGACTCCTACAGGTGCGCCGGTCGGGAGTTGTTGCTAAGCAACGCTTACGCGAAGGGGAAATTGGCCGGTCTGACAGCAGCGGAGTTGGAACTCTTGCCCGGCTGTGTCACCCAGGTGGAATGGACGGGATCCTGCTATCGGGGCCGCAGCCTACCCGGCAAAGGCTGTGTTGTTGAACGCAAAGGCAGAACCACCTATTTGTACAGCGAATTTGAAATCGGGGCCGACTATTTTCACAGCTTGGATCAAGGTCGGGATCCAGAGACCGATCAAGTGATCTGGGGATCCCTATCCGGGCCTTTTCGGTTTGTCAAAAAACAGGATTTTTCCCAGTACCTACCCCGGTGGGCTGAAGTGCTAAACCATGAGGCTGCTGGAGCGACTGGTTGAGCGGCTGTGGGCGCTGGGGATCCCGTTCGCGTCGTCAGGACGGACTTCCCGGCGAGAGTTGGTCTGGCTAACCCTGCGGTTGGCCTGGGAAAACGCGATGCGCTACCGGCTGTAAGGACTCCGTCCCGCTTACGCGATTGGCTTGGCCTCTGAAATGGCCTATAGCTCGGTGTTGGCGCTGTTCCCCTTCATCCTCACGCTCCTGACCGGGGTTGGGCTGTTTGTCGGCTCCTCTGAGCAAGCCTTCGAGCGCTTGATGGAGCAGTTGAGCCAAATTGCTCCCCATGAGGCTCTGGCGCTTTTGGATCGGTATGTGCGCGAGCTCCGCTTTGGGCAAAAAAGTGCTCCGCACCGCTGACGCGAACGGGGGCTGTTGTCCCTCAGCTTTTTGGGCACCCTGTGGGCTGCTTCTGGAGCCATGGGGGCGGTGATGACAGCTTTGGATCTCAGCCATGAGATCCCTCAAGATAGGCGCCGTCCCTTCTGGAGACGCAAGCTGATCTCGCTGGTTTGGATGCTCGCCACCCTGGGGTTGACCGGACTGGCCAGCTTGATCTTTTTGTTCAGTGCCAGCTTTTTGCGCTTCTTGGCCATGAAAGCGAGATCCTTAGCCCAGGAGGTTGGCGGGCCGACTCAGTTGGATCCCCTGCGAGAGCTGGGGTTGAACTTGTGGGGGATCCTCACTTGGCCAATTTCCTTGGGGCTGGTCGTCTTCTCCTGCTGGGTGCTGTATCGATTTGGCCCCAGCCTGCGCCGACCCCAAATCCCGATTTGGCCGGGGGCCATCGTGGCCAGCCTACTGTGGGTTGGGGTGTCGTGGGGGTTGCGGATTTACGTGGAGCACTTTGGGCAGTTCAACCAAGTCTACAGGGCGGTGGGGGCGGTTATTGTTCTGCTGCTCTGGGTTTGGCTCACTTCCTTGGCGCTGCTGTTTGGGGATCAAATCAACATCGCCCTCTACCAGGCGCGAAAATGGATTGCAGAACGGGATCCCTAGCCCCACCCCAAATCCGAGTTATGGATGCAGACGGAAATTCTTTCGCCCACTCCTGAGCACATTGCCGTAGCGGCGGCAGCCTTGCTGCAGGGCCAGTTGGTGGCCATCCCCACGGAGACGGTTTACGGCCTGGCGGGCAATGGCTTGGATGAGCAGGCAGTGGCAAACATTTTTGCCGCCAAGGAGCGCCCCCGCTTCGATCCCCTGATCCTGCATCTGCCGGCTGGGGTGACCCTAGAGCAGCTGCAGGGGTGGCTGGTGGATGTGTCGGCTTTTACTCCCACCGCCCGTGCTCTGCTGGGATCCCTGATCGACACCTTCTGGCCGGGGCCCCTAACCTTGGTGCTGCCCAAGTGTCCCACCGTGCCGGATCTGGTGAGCAGCGGGTTGCCTACTGTTGCCCTGCGGGTGCCTGCTCACCCGGTGGCTCAAGCTTTGTTGCAGGCGGTGCAAACCCCTCTGGCTGCCCCCAGTGCCAATCGCTTTGGCCGCATCAGCCCCACCTCGGCCCAGGCCGTCTATGCAGAGCTGGGAGGGCGGATCCCCTACATCTTGGACGGGGGAGAGTGTGCCGTGGGCCTAGAATCCACCGTGCTGAAGCTCAGCCCCGAGGGGATCCCGACGCTGCTGCGCCCAGGAGGGATCCCGCTGGAAGCCCTAGAAGCTCACCTGAAACTGCCCATCCGGGCCTCTGAGGACGGCAAAACGGGCCCGCCGGAAGCGCCAGGACGGCTGAGCAGCCACTATGCCCCCAGTAAGCCCCTCCGGCTTTTGCCCACCCCTTTTGCCCAGCTTCAGCCCGGCGATTGGCAACAGGTGCAGCACCTGACAACCGGTCATTCCCACCTGGGCATCCTCAGCTTTGCCACGGATCCGCAGGCTCTGCTGAACACCCTCTCCCGCCATTGGCCGGGGATCACGTTCAGTTTGGAGTGTTTGGGTTCGGATCTCAAGGCAGCCGCCCGCGCCCTCTTTGCCAGCTTGCGCCGCCTGGATGAGGGAGATGCCACACTCCTGTTGGCAGAACCCCCGCCCATCTTGACGGGGTTGGGCTATGCGATGATGGATCGGCTACGCCGGGCCAGCAGCCTATGGAACCTTCCCCCCTCGTTGCCATCGTAATGGGCAGCGATTCCGATTTGCCCACCCTTGCACCTGCCGCCCAGGTGTGTGAGGAGTTTGGGATCCCTTACCAATTGCAGATCCTCAGCGCCCATCGCACTCCCGAGGCCATGGTAGAGTTTGCCCGCTGCGCCCATACCCAAGGGATCCGCGTCATCATTGCCGGGGCAGGGGGAGCAGCCCATTTGCCGGGGATGGTGGCCTCTCTCACCCCTCTGCCGGTGATCGGGGTGCCGGTGCTCAGCCCATCCCTGCAGGGGATCGACTCCTTATACTCGATTGTGCAAATGCCCAAAGGGATCCCGGTGGCCACGGTGGCCATTGGCAACGGCTACAATGCGGGTCTGCTGGCGGTGCAGATCCTGGCCAGTGGAGATCCCGACCTGCTCCGGCGGGTGATCGCCTATCGGGAAAGCCTAAAACAGGCGGTGCAGGAGAAAAACGACCAGTTGCAAACCCAAGGGTGGAAAGCCTACCTCGACTCTATAAAGCATAAGAGCATAATTTAAGGAGCGTTGATCTATCTTGCCGCTTGCAAAGGGTCAGGTGCGACAGAGTTTTGGGAGTTGCCATCGGTGAAGCATCAATCGGGTCGCCCTTCTTCCGGCCAGGGATCCTGGCCAGAGTATCTGCAGCGGGTGGGGCGTGGGGCAGTGGAGACGGGATCCCAAGTTGCTCTGTGGATCCTAGCAGGGCCGCAATGGCGGGTTTTGGCTCTGTCGGCCTTGGCATTGGCGGGGCTGGCCTTCTGGAACGGGCGGCTGGCGCTCTCTCTGGGGGTGGGCACCTTGGTGATGTTGGGGCTACAGGGGGTGCGCAGCCCTGAGTTCAACCGCCGCTGGCAGGAGTGGCAAGCTTGGTTTCGGCAGGCGGATCGCTGGCTTTTGCTGGCAATTGGTTCGGGAGCAGCCGCCACCTTGGGCACCTACACCCTTGTCTCCATCTGGGCGGAATCCAACCAGCGTTGGCTGGCCACCGGCGCCATTTTACAGGGATTGGCCACCCTAGCCTTGTTGTCGCTGCTGTTTGGGGAGTGGCTCAGCCGCCGACAAGAGCGGCAACGTTCTCAATTGGAGCGCGATCTCAGCGACGTTGCCTCTCCCGATCCCTTCAGACGGCTGGCGGGCGTTCGCCGCTTGCAGAGTTTAATGTCTCACTTGGATCCCGAGCAAACCCGGCTGGCGGTGGATTATCTGCGGTTGGCCCTCGACCAAGAAACGGTAGCCGTCGTGCGGGAAGCCCTGCTGGAAGCCCTACAGGGATGGGGGATCCTGCGCCGCCTCAACGATTTGACCGATCTCAAGCACCCCAGCAGGGATCCCTCTTCAAACTAATGTCACCTATTTTCGGGCTGGAGGCCCGCACCATAGCCGCAGGCTTGGTGCCGGGAGGAAAGCCCGCCTCCATATAAGTGTACTGGGACAAAACCT